>CAZEER010000028.1:11462-25698 GCA_964511215.1 uncultured bacterium
CTTAATGCTTGAGATATCTGTATCTGATGTAGATAATTCAGATATTACTCTATCAGTATCAACATCAGATCCTGAATTTGGTTCTATTGAGATTACAGATACACTTCTCACTATTAATCCTGTTCCAGATTGGAATGATACACTAATGCTTACGGTTACCGCAAATGACAATATGGATCGTGCAATAGATACAGAAGACTTTCATTTGATTGTATTACCAGTTAATGATCCTCCAAATGCATATAATGAGGTATTCTATGTTAATGAGGATGATACACTGTATGCGGTTCTACCTGCGGATGATGGCGATTTTCTTGATGGTGTATATGACAGTCAGAATTTGACATTTTCAGCCTTAGATGGGTTTTTAAATGGCTCATACTCTATTGATGGAAGTAGTGGACAACTGACTTATATTCCAAATGCTGATTATTTTGGAGCTGATAGCATGGTTTTTATGGTTGTGGATGATGGAATCACGGGCAATGAAACATATCCATTATCTGATTCTGCTATGATTATTGTACAAACATTGCCGGTGAATGATAGTCCTGTTATTGGTAGTATTTCAGATACATCAATGTACGAAGATTCAACCTTAATGCTTGAGATATCTGTATCTGATGTAGATAATTCAGATATTACTCTATCATCCCATATTACAAATTCGGATTATTTATCTATAAATATAGAGGATACCATTATTCATATAAACTCATACTTTAACTGGTATGGTAGCGTTACGGTTACAATAATTGCAAATGACAATATGGATCGTGCAATAGATATTGAAGAATTCGAATTAATTGTTTTACCTGTCAATGACCCACCTGAATTTGGTGAGTTAAATGAATTAGTTGGTGTGGGAATGAATTTCAATTTACCTATAGTTGCCTATGATATTGATATGGATACATTAGATATTATATTTGATACAACCTGGAATTACCCAGATTGGATTATAATTGAGGATGATCCATTCAGGCTTGTTGGAAGTGCACCTGATGAAGGAAATTTTAATTTTCCTCTAATCCTTACTGATGGCTTTGAAACAATTGTCGATACATTTAATCTTAGTGCTCAATATTTTCATCCCAGAATTACTGCAATAGATGATGTGCCAGAGGACGAAGGTGGGCGAGTGTATATTCATTTTCAAAGTTCATATTTTGATCAAACTGAACAAACAAATCAATTTTATTCCGTTTACAGATTAGATAATCTATCAGATAGTTTAATTTGGGTAGGTGTGGGTACCGCTTCGGCTACAGGTATGGAAGAATACACTCTTGAAGTATCTACTATTAGAGATTCTACAAATGAGCATAACGGACTGACAGAGTTTAAAGTATTGGCATTTACTGATTCTGGTACCTTTCACTCTGATCCTATGAATGGATATTCTATAGATAATATTGCACCTGATACTCCAGGCAGTTTTACGGTAGCAATTATAGAACAAGGTATTCAATTAAATTGGGAAGAATCTAACGCTGCAGATTTTGAAATTTTTAATTTAGAAAAATCATTATCAGAGAGTTTTGCTGAGCTTGACTTAATTATTCTAACAGAGACATCGTATCTGGATACTAGTTATGCGTTAAATGAAAACTATTATTACCGTTTATCTGCATTAGATCATTCTGGGAATTCAAGTGAGTATACAGAAATAGTTTCTGCGATATTGCTCAGTATAGATGAAGATTTAATCCCGGATGATTTTGCATTATATCAAAATTTTCCAAATCCATTTAATCCTGTGACTACTATTCGCTTTGACATTCCTGAGCAGTCCCATGTTTTAATACAAATTTTTGATGTACAGGGTAGGAAAGTCAATACAATTATAAATGAGACAATTAATCCTGGAAAACAACATGCTTTATGGGATGCTACAAATGATATAGGAGAACCGGTATCTGCTGGAATGTATTTTTATTTAATTAAAGCTGGTGATTATACTAAAACAAGAAAAATGATTTTATTAAAGTGATTAATTTTGAATTTTTATGAAAAAACCTCGTTTATAGCGGGGTTTTTTTGTTTCCTGATTTGATTATATATTCGCGGCCGGAAAAAATGATTTAGTAATGAGAAAAATAATAACATTAGTAAACAGCAAAAGAACAGCAATTGCTTTATTAATAATTTTAAATTTGATCCAGATTAGAGCACTAGGATTAGTTCGCCTAGAGTTAAAAAAGGTAACTCAGGAATTAATTCTAATAAAAAAGCAATATACTTCAATACAGGACAAAAATGATTCGTCTTACTAGGTTTCTTCTTGCCTGTACTAATTTAGTTATATTATTCTGGGGATGTGCTGGTGCTCCAGAGCCCACTCTCGAACCCATAGCTCTTGCTCCAGAACCCGAGCCAGAGCCGGTCATCACTCCTCGACCACCTGAACCAGAAATTGTAGCGGTACCTCCTTCACCACCTGATCCGATTAATATTAAATCAGTAACATATGATTTGAGTCAAATGACAATTGAATGGGAGGAATCATCAGATACTGATTTCAAAGTTTATGAGCTATTAAAATATAATAATAATCAAAAAGTTGATACTCTTGGAAAATTTTTTGATATTAAAAATACAAGTTTCAGTTTAGAAAGATTTGACCCAACAATTGAAAATTGGTTTTGGATTATAATAAAAAATAATTCTGGACTAGGTACTGAAGGAGAGAAGATGACCCACTTTTTGGAAAGTGAAGCGCCAAAAATATCTAAGCTATATAAATTGGAGGGACAGGATGATCTAAGAATCAGTTGGACAGAGAATCACGATAAAGATTTTTTTAAGTATACTATATATAGATCAAAAACCAATGATATGGTAAATAAAGAACCTATAAAAGAGATTTTCTCCTCAGAAGATACGCTGGAGGTACTTTCAATAGACTCGCTATATTTTTATCAAATAGGCGTGCAAGACTATTGGAATCTAGAATCATATAGTAATGTAATGAGGGGGGATTATTACGTTGAAATATGGGGCGAAAGATTTTCGCTGGTTGAAACTAAAAAATTGGATTTCTCATCACAAAATTTATTTGGTGAAATACCAAAAGAAATTGGGAAATTAATTAATCTAGAGATTTTACTTATTCAGAATAACTATTTATCAGGTGAAATCCCAGATGAGTTATGGAATCTTAATAAACTAAAAGTATTTAATATGAGTAATAATCAATTTAATTCTAAAATTCCTGAAGATATTTATAAACTTTATTCTATTGAGGAGTTATGGATGTCTCATAATAGTTTTATTGGGGAAATACCATATCAACTTTTCAATCTGCCTAATTTGACCTCTTTAAATCTTAGTAATAATAAAATATCAGGTAGTTTAAGCGAGGCTATTGAGAGACTCAGTAATATTGTTTATTTAAATTTATATAATAACCGTATCACAGGATTTATTCCACCTGAAATAGGTAATCTAAAAAAGATAGAATTTCTTAGTCTTGGTGAAAATTGGATTGTTGGAGAAATTCCTGTTGAAATAGCTAATGCAACGAATTTGGAATCCTTAGCACTATTTAATAATAAGCTAATAGGTGAAATCCCTGATGGTATTACATCCTGTAGGAATCTAAAATATTTAAGCCTTTTTGGCAATCAACTGATAGGTGAAATACCTGTGCAATTATTTAGTGAGTTAAATCTCTCTTATTTACGATTAAATAATAATATGCTAGATAAAATTGATTATGATTCCATTTGTGAATCGGGCTACAATTGGGAGAAAAGCATGTATTTTGATCTTTCCAATAATCAGTTTGATAATGAATTGCCTGTGTGTTTTTCTGAACCTGTATTTTTTGAATTATATTCTTCATATAATAAAAAATAAGTAGAGTGTAATATGATTGATTTATTCTAGATTTATCTATTATTTCAGCAGGTAAATAATAGTCTTTTCAACTTTTAGCAAATAATTTGGAGAAATTATGCCAAGATTAGTACTCTACCATAACCCCCGCTGAGGAAAAAGTCGCGGAGCCGTGTCGCTGCTACAAGAAAAAAAAATAGATTATACTATAATCGAGTATATTAAACATCCTCTGAAAAAGAGTGAAATTCTTTCTCTATCGAAAAAATTAGGAAAGGCTCCAGGAGAGTTCGTACGCAGAGGAGAGGCGGATTTTAAAAATAATCTTTGTGAAACAGATTTGCATAATGATGAAAAGATTGCAGAAGCAATGTCAAGATTTCCAAAACTTATTGAGCGGCCAATACTTGTTAAAGATAATCGCGGTGTTGTTGGGCGTCCTCTTGAAAATATTTTAAATTTATTATCTGAAAAGGAATAAAAATGAGAAATACTTTAAGTATCATATTTGTTTTTCTTGCAATAGGGTGTGAGCCTTTTGTTACTGAATTCTCTGATTCTGAAGATCCATTAACTTTCAAAGCCACTGCTATTCCAGATTCATCAAATATATATTTGGGTGGAAATATCAAAGTTGTATCCTGGAACATACGTTTTGGAATAGGGAGGTTTCCTTTCTTTGGTGACTCATGTGGAGATCAGGTAATTGTAGAAAATCAAGATTTAGAGGATAATATGTCAGCCATTGCCACCAAAATCAATGAAATGAACGCTGATGTTGTACTCTTGCAAGAGGTTGATATAGAGTCCAAAAGAACTGGGTATTTAAATCAGGTGCAATACCTTTTGGATAATACCTATTTGAACTACGCGGTTTATGCGTCTATGTGGGAGGTAGATTTTGTGCCATCTCATGGTCTAGGTAGGGTTAACACAGGAAATGCAATTCTATCAAAGTATGATTTAACTGATGGAGAAAGAATTAAACTTGCTTTGAGAACTGATCATGAGGACTCATTGGAAGAATATTTTTACCTAAGACGCAATATTCTCAAAGTAAATATCCCAGCGCTCCAGCAAGGAGAAAAAAACTTATTTGCGGTTAATATTCATGCGACTGCATTTGCAACAGATGACACAAAACAAAAGCATATTGATAAATATATAGAAGAACTAAATATTATAAATACAAATGGTGATATTTTTGTTTCAGGTGGTGATTTAAATTCAGTCCCTCCAGGTTCTTCAATAGACTTTTGCGATAAAGATAAGTGTGATGAAGATGATAGTACATATGTCGGAGATCATGTTAGCCACAGAGAAGGAAGTTATTTTAATAATTTTACTGATGAGCCTAATATACTTTCTCCCTTATATAATGATTATCAGCCTGCTATTGATGCGGAATCGTATAATCTAGAGGATCATTTTACGCATGCGCCAGTTACAAGTATGATTGATGATTCAACATTTACGTTACATGATCGAAAACTGGACTATCTCTTTACTAATGGGTCATGGGATCCTGGATCAGGTAATACGCACCAAGACTTATGGGAATTGAGCGATCATATGCCAGTAAGTGCGGATTTTATACCAATTAATGAGTAGGAGGTAACATAATGAAAAACAAAATCATACTTTTACTGATTATTAATTCATTCTTATTTAGTGAATCTCAAATATGGAATTCTCATTCTGCTCATGTTTTGCCAGTAAAACGTTGGGAAATGGGTATGTTTCAACCTCTTCGATATGGTTATAGTGAAAATATGGAGTACAGCACCCATCCCTTATGGTATTTTATCATGCCCAATATAGCCTTTAAGCAAGCACAGGGTACTTTTGGTAATTTTGCTATTGCTAGAAAATTGGGACTGTTTTATCCGACGCCTATACTAAATATGGTTGCTAAAGAAGGTGTAGGTGGTTTAATTGATCCTACTATAACTATGCCTCCGATGTTAGGGATTTCAGCAACAATGTTATTTACAAGACTCAACTCAAAGAAAAATATGGAGTTGACATTTAATATTGGTCTTGACTATGGTGCAAGTCTTGGAGAAGTAGATCCAAGATCCAATATTGATTTACCGCTCATTTACCATAGACTAGGTATTTTTTATAATACATGGGGATTGCACACTGGTATGGATATCGAAAGGTATCTTACAAAAACAATCCATGTATTAATTGATTTTGATTTACGCCTATTACCAGGAATAGTTGATGCACAGACCGATCCAGATTTTGATAAACTTCTAGGAGAATATTCTTTAGAGAATAAATTGCTTCTTATATGGAATAAATCCGAACGTTTTAGAATATTAACAGGGTATAAGTTTGTTAATGGTAAATATCCATATGGGACAGATATGCGTATACTTCCCTATATACCTAAAATGGAACAATGGATTCCTATGATAGAATTACAGTGGGCGGGATCAAGATAATAATTTAATCTAAGCATCTTGACTAGATTATTTTTTATTATTCTATTCATACACTATTCTTGTTCTAAAGAAGATATACAATTAATTAATAATATTACACTAGATTGTATAGAATCAGAACCATTGGATAATTTAGTGCTTGAAAACCCTTATTATATTGGTACTATTACTCCGACAAAGAAATATCCGCCATTTAGTAAGAAACTTGACGTTTACGGTATAACTCTGGTCGCAAGTGAAGATGTTTCCAATAAATTTGTTGAAGGTGTAGCAAAAACCATTGAAGAAATATTTGTAACTAATGCAATAACAGATACCCTTAAACAAAAGGAAATCCTTACAAATCTTTATAGATATAAAACTATCATTCCATTATTTTATGGGGAAGATTGGTATGATCGCCTCAATGATGACGATAAAGTCCAATTTGAATTACTATCTGATCAATATAGTTTATGCGATATTATTATGGAAGGTATTGAAAATCCAGTAATGGAAGTTGTGGAACATATTCTTCACCATATCACAGATATTGGATTGCACTATACTTACCCTGGAGAATGGGGACTGAGTACATCATCTAGCTTGTTGGATGTTACCCACGAAGCCATATCAAAAAATTATTATAATATTGATCAGTATAATAATGAAATCATTGATGCAGGTATAAGAAATCGTATTATTCTTCAAGAATATGCATATTGGATTATCTACACTTCATGGGATTTGCGTAACCAATATGGACCTAGTCGAAGTGAATGGTCTCTATTTACTAGAGGAGAACTGCAGGCTAATCTCAAGGGTTCGTATACTCTTTTTCAAGAAACTATACCGTATGTCATGACATGTCCGACAAAAGAAACACTTGATTTATTTTTGGAATAATTAATATCAAACTCCCTATAAAGTTATATGCATATACTAAGAAAAGATATCATCCAAAAAATCTTAAAGAAACTTGATTTAGTACCTTTAATAGAGAAAGGTTTTATAGCTTATTCCCAAGGACGATCCATTGTACCTCCAGTAGGAGAATTAACTTTCAAGAATCCTCCAGGGGATGTACATATTAAATATGGATATATTCTTGGCGAATCTTATTATGTTATTAAAATTGCATCGGGATTTTGGGAAAATGATAAATATGGTATCCCAAATGGTCAAGGGATGATGCTTGTATTTGATCAAAATACTGGCGAACCAAAGGCAATTTTACTTGATGAGGCAATTCTGACAGATATAAGAACGGCAATCGCAGGGCAGATATGTGCACAAAAATTTGCAAATGATATTCATCATATAGGTGTCTTAGGAACTGGCTTACAAGCTAGGATGCAGGTTGAATATTTATCGAGTGTAACAAAATGTCGAGATGTTATTGCCTGGGGAAGAAATATTGAGAAAGTTGAAAAATATAAGATTGATATGAAAAAAATAGGGTTTAGTGTAGCAATGGCTAAGTCTACCCAAGAATTAGCAGAACAATGTAATATAATTATAACTACAACTGCGAGTATGGATCCTCTCCTTTTTTATGAGGGTATACTACCGGGTACGCATATTACAGCGATGGGTTCTGATGTTATTGGTAAAAGGGAATTGGGAACAGGAATGCTAGGAATGGCGGATCTTATAATTGCTGATAGTATATCTCAATGTCAAGAAAGAGGGGAGATTGCCTATGCATTAAGTAATAATGACATATCACATAAACAAATTATTGAGCTTGGTGACGTATTGTCTGGTACGCATCCAGGTCGTAAAAATACCAAGCAAATAACAATAGCAGATCTTACAGGGGTTGCTGTGCAGGACATCCAAATTGCAACCGCAGTTTTTGAATATTATCTGGAGCATAAAAATGAAATTTGAACAATTTGAATTAGAAAGAAATCAATCACTTTTTGAAAATGAAGTAGATTATAATTTATCTGAAAGTGGTGTTCATCCTTTAAAATTATCTGAAATTCTTTTAAAAGATGAGCAAGAACAGATATTAGAAACAGAGTTATTCTATGGTTATACCAATGGTACTCCAGAATTACGGCAGAGAGTAGCGGATATTTATAATATAGATTTTTCTATTGATAATGTTTTGATTACTTCTGGGTCAGCAGAGGCAAATTTTCTATCTGTTATGACACAATTAGATCCTGGAGATGAAATAGTTTATATGGTGCCTAATTATCTTCAAATTGGTCATTTAGCTAGGAGTTTTGGTATTAATGTTAAAAATCTTCCAATCAGACAAGAAAATGGGTGGCAGTGGGACTTAGATGAATTAAGAAACTTGGTCACTAATAAAACGAAGATGATTGCAGTGTGTAACCCCAATAATCCAACGGGGGCATTAATGACTGATGAAATAATGGATGGTGTTATTTCAATTGCGCAGAATGTAGACTGTTGGTTACTGTCTGATGAAGTATATAGAGGTGCCGAGTTAAATGGAATAGAATGTCGTTCTTTTGCTGGTGCTACGGAAAAAACAATAGTAAATGCAGGTTTGTCTAAGGCTTATAGTCTCCCAGGTCTACGTCTTGGTTGGAGCGTAGGTTCTAAAGATTATATAGAAAGGGCCTGGTCTTTTCATGATTTTACCGTTATCAATGTTGCTTATTTAAGTGACTGGGTGGCATCGAGAGTTCTTAAATACAGCCGCCGAATGGCAATCTTGAATAGAACAAAAGAGCATTTAAATCATAATCTTGATATGCTTTTGGATTGGGCAGATGCTCACTCTGCTATTACACTTTCCCGTCCGGAGGCAGGTGCGATTACCTTCGCAAAACTCAATCTAAATATGAATTCGGAAGACTTTGTAATTAATTTAAGAGACAACTATAGTGTATTACTGACTGCTGGGAAATGGCATGGACTAGAAGGCTATATTCGCTTTGGTTATGGTACACCTACGAATTATGTAGAGAGTGGTTTAGATAGAATAACCAAATACTTTAATAGCCTAAAATAATCAAAGAAAAATAGTTTAAGTGAAAAAATTGCAAGAAACGATCATAAATTTGTTGAAAGTTATATTCTAACAATTCGGACACTGAAAATTTAATTTTTAATCTTTAAATTGTTCTATGGCAGGATTTAAGGCACACATGGCATTTGGTATGTTAGCGGGTTTTTCTTGGACAGTTTTTTCATTATTTCTAGCATTGATATCATTCTGGTTTGCGCCAATTGTTTTTATAGCTGGACTCTTTGGCTCCTTTTTGCCTGACCTTGACAGTGACACAGGAAAACCCGTAAAAATTTTATTAATATCGTCTGGTTTGTTTTGTGCAGTGATAGCTGGTGTATATCTATATGAAATTAATGAGACTGATATAAAGTTATTTATTTTATATACACTGGGTGCATTTTTATTTGTATACTTTGTTCTTGGTGGAATTTTCAAAAAACTCACTCACCATCGTGGAATTTTCCACTCAATTCCAGCTGCGCTACTGTCATCACTATTGATCCTTGCTATTTTAAATAATTTTAATCTAGCCTTAACCACAAAAATGGCAATTAGTCTTGCGGTAGGGATTGGCTATCTATCACATCTAATACTTGATGAGCTAAATTCAGTAGTGAATTTGAAAGGGATCCCTTTTGTCCCTAATAAATCCAGTGGATCTGCGTTGAAAATGTACTCAAATAATCGTATCGTTACATTATTTGTATATATTTCTGTGATTTTTTTGGGGTATTATAATTTTGAAAATATTAATAGCTTCTTTAGTGTCATCTTTTAATAAATATTTTTATATAAAGTTAGGATAGAACAATGAATCGTTTTCATACCATAATAGCCTCTCTTATTATTCCAATTATAACTCCTTTATACTCCCAAGATTCTTTTGAAGAATTTCTAAAACAACAGCGACAGGCTCAGCAACAGGCTTTTGAAGATGAACAAACTGAATTTAAAAATTATGTTGCAGAAGTTACGGCTCAATATGATGACTATGAGAAACAACAACAGAGAGAATTTGAAGAATTTAAAAAAGCTGTTGAGGAGAAATGGCAAAATTTTAAGTCTCCTTCCAATAAGGAGTATGTAGAATATGATTCTGACTTGGACTCGAGGGCATCCGTTGATTTTGAAAAGGGTGAAGTTACTATAGAAGTCATTATTGAAGATGAGTCACCTAAGCCCGTGCCTGTTATTAAAAAAACAGAAAAAAATACGAAACAGAAATCGCTAAAAGACATTGCAAAAAAAACTGGGACACCTGCAAAAGAACCCAAGCCAGTTATGGTGAAGAAATCACCTCAAAAAATGAAAGAGGTCTCAGAAAAAAAAATACAGAAAAAATTAATTGATATTTTAAAGGCAAAGGGAGACAATGGAAAGCCAATGCTGAATAAGCAAATAGCAGATAAAAAAGGTAAGAGTGTTACTCCTGAAACTGCGAAAAAATATGCAGCACAGTTGGTCTCTACTGCTCCTGTTAAACAAAAATCTTATAAAGCAAAAGATGGTAAAAAGAGAACGGTCTATACAGTCAAAGTTCCTATGAAGTCTGACCATATCAACACCAGGGCAGAAGAGTATAAAAAGGAAGTACTGAAACAAAGTAAAAGGTTTAAAATTGATCCGATTATTGCCTTTGCAGTGATGGAAACTGAGTCCGCATTTAACCCAAAGGCTAAGTCACACATTCCAGCATATGGTCTCATGCAGCTTGTCCCTAAAAGTGGTGCAAGAGACGCATATTTATATGTATACAAGAAAGATAAGTTTATTAGTGGAGACTATCTTTATAAACCGATAAATAATATTGAATTGGGTTGTGCATACTTATCCAAAATCAGACACCAGTATTTCAAATCAATTAAGGATGATGAACGAGCGTATATTTGTGCAATCCCAGCTTATAATACTGGTATAGGTAATGTCGCAAAAGCTTTGACAGGAAAAACAAAATTGAAGCCTGCATCAGCGAAGGCTAATTCGATGACTCCAAAACAATTATATAATAAGCTACATAAAGATTTAAAATACAAAGAAGCTCGAGACTATCTTGAGAGAGTTTGGACTAGAAAAGATAAATATGCTGGGATGCTTAACTAAGTTCGAATATTTACAATAAATGTTGCTAATGAGTTGTTTGGCTTGAGCATAAAGTTAAACGAATAAAAATTGAATAAAAAAGGAAGTGGATATGTTTTTTAAGATAATTCTATGCATTATTTCATCAATTATTAGCCTTAATGCTCAATCGATCAATTCGTTATTGAGTGCTGGCCCAAAGATTCAGCACAAAGTCTCTGTAGGTGCCTATAAACCTCCCGATATCGATAGTGGTATGAATTTAGGTTATGGATATTATCGATTTATTGATGAGTCAGTATCCATTGGATTTGCAGTAGACTTATTTAAAACTAATTACAAGAAGATGTCTGAGGTTGGTGTTGCTGATACTACCGGGCTGGGGCAGACAATATCAACACAACAGGTAGAGGTGGATATGACATCCTACCTTTTTCCTTTGATGGGAAGTGTCAAGATTGGTTTGCCTATTGAGATGGGTTCGTTCTTACCCTATAGCAATCTTTCATTGGGGTGGAATAATCTATTTAATAATGAAACAAATTATGTAACTCAAGAACAGAAATTTAGATTCTTCAATGGGTTTGGATGGGTTCTTGGAGTTGGGGCTAGAATGGACCTTGGTGACAAGTCAAGTGTGGGTCTTGAAACATACTATAGAAGTGCAAAAATGAAAGCTAATGTAGATGAAACCGAAGCTGGTCTACCAGTGTTTGATGAATTAGATATGACAGGGTTTGGTGTACAGGTTGGTTTATTCATGAATATGTAAAATTTTTGGAGAAATATTTATGTCTTTTATTTTAGGTAAAACAAAAGAAGATGATCCAGTAGAGCTTAGCGTAAAATCGATGCAGAGGCATTTTGCCTGCTTTGGTTCATCTGGCTCAGGAAAAACCGTAGCGAGCAAGGTTCTAGTAGAAGAATTTGCTCGCAATGGCCTTCCTGTTATTGCTTTTGATCCACAGGGAGATATTGCCAGCCTTGCTGCTCATGAAGAATTTGAAAACTTAACTGAATATGGTATTGATAGAAGTGTCTACGATACTTTCTATGAAAAGTCAGAAGTATTGGTCTGGACTCCAGGTAGCAGTAAGGGACTGCCTCTGTGTATTAATCCATTGCAATTTGATGGTATAGAAAAATTTAGTCCTGAAGATCAGATCAGATTTTTTTCAGCAACTGCAAAAAACATTGCAGGTTTACTTGGATATGATCTTGACACGGATGATGGAAAGTCTGTTGACTCAGTGCTTACTGAAATATTTGGGCACAGTATTCGAAATAATATACGTCTGGGTAAGTTCGAAAAATTAATCGCTATATTAAAAAACCTTCCTGATGAGGTACATGATGTTATTGAGCTTATATGTACTCCCAAGCTTATCAAAGATTTGCAAAGAAAAATTAGTCTCCTGACTACTGGGTCACGCAGACTGCTTTTTGAGACAGGAACACCAGCAAATATTGATACTTTGTTAGGCAAAAATTCAGATTCTAATAAGACCAGAGTTTCAGTTATATATTTAAATACTCTTTCAACGCAGGAAGAAAAAGAATTTTTTATTTCAAGTATAACCCAATTAATGTATCAGTGGATGCTTTTAAATCCCTTGCAAGGTGGACAGGATGGTTTGCAATGTCTTTACTATATTGATGAAATAGCACCATTTATCCCACCAGTTAAAAAGCCTGCATGCAAAGAAAGCCTGATGCTTCTATTTAAGCAGGCAAGAAAGTATGGTATAGGCTGTTTGATTGCGACCCAAAATCCGGGTGATATTGATTACAAAGCTATAGCGCAGTTTTCAACAACGAACCTAGGGAGTCTCACTCAGAAACAGGACCTGAAGAAGGTGCAGCCTCGCTTAGAAGCATCGATAATGGGTGATAGTGATAGAGCTATGTCAAAGCTGCCAGGACTTAGCCCAGGTAATTTTATTTTAATTTCACCAGATTATGATAATAAAATACAGGAGATCACCACTCGAAGACTTTTGACTAAGCATATTACACTTAGTGAAGAAAAATTAGATGAATATATTGATCCCGAATTACGATCGAAGTTTCAAAAAATTAATTCTATGAATCTAGAAAAAACAGGTAATAGTAAAAACGAGAAAGCTGGTACTGTTAAAAAAGAAGATAGGGATATTGATAGTGAACCAGAAAACTCTAAAAAGTCAGATGTTAAATTGAAGCAAGATGAGAATGCTGGTCAAAAGGGAAAAACTGTTGATAATATTATCCAGGTAGTAAAACACAATCTTTATGAAAGAGATTTAGAGAAATTTGTAAAACCACTTCTAGAGGGTGGTCTGTTTAAGTCAGAAGTACTTGTGAGTTCGAGCTTTGATTATTGTCCTATTATAATGGTGAAATTGGTTTTTTTGGAGACAAAGGGGTTTTTTAGAAAAAAAGAAGTGGAGATTGCAGAAAACCTTTATCTACATAATAAGACCTATGATCTTTTTTACGTAAAAAACAAGCAATTTCAATTTACTGGTGTTATAGATATTGATCCACATAAGATAGAAGATATCGATGATTTTTGTAAACTCGAGACACATGATAAATCCGAACTTCATTTTGATTTTCGTTCAATTGGTGGTAGTAAAGTAAATCATAAAAAGGTTAAGCATTTAATGGAGCGAAAGTTTAATGTCCGTGTATTAGATACGGAATTAATTTTGTTCCCTATTTGGTTATGTAAATTAGCAAATAAGAAAAAAAATGATTTTCGTACAATAAAGTTGGATGCAATTTTTGGACAACAAATAATAGATTAATTAATAGAATTATTCAATTTTATTTAATTTAAATTATTATAAATATCTTATAAATATAACTTTATAATTTTTATATCATTTATTACTTTAATTTTTTTTAT
>CAZEER010000029.1:0-25622 GCA_964511215.1 uncultured bacterium
AAGACTATTCATCAGAAATTCAAATATTTGAGCATGAATTATTAGAGCTCCGTAAGCAATTAGAATCACATGAATTATACGAAAATATCACATCGATAAACAATATTCAAATTTTCATGGAAAACCATGTATTCGCGGTTTGGGACTTTATATCACTAGTTAAGGCTCTCTAAATAAAACTAACATATAGATCCTAATAACTCTAATTGTAATAAAATGAAATATTATTTTAATAGGCATATTGAATTAGATTCTGATTTACATGTTCCACTTGCTCAAAAAATGGTTGTAGAATTATGCTCTAAATCATCAAAAATTGGGATGAAGCTCTAGAGTTAGCCAAAAAATGTCTACATCAAAGAATTAATTTATAGGATACAACTTTAGAGTTAATTAATAAAAAAAAACGATTGTAGTCTAGATCAAATATAGTTTAGATATATCTAAATTAGTTTATCATCCCTTTAACCGTAAAAAGCTTATTTTTATTTTTATGATAATGTGCATAGTCAAAAGACCATTTTAAACATGCTCCACCCACTTTACCATCTTTCCTAAGTGCAATATATCCAATTTGAAAATCTGGATTACCATTGTGCGCTTTTATGACTCTTTTTAATGCTTCCTTGCAAGCTGCTTCTGGTGAATATCCTTGTCTCATCATTTCTACAACAAGAAAACTCCCCACTGTTTTTATAACTTCTTCACCTAGACCTGTAGCTGCGGCACTTCCAATTTCATTATCCACAAATAATGCTGATCCAATAATTGGACTATCCCCTACTCTACCATGCATTTTATAAGCCCATCCACTAGTTGTACAAGCACCAGCTAGATCCCCATTACTATCCTGCACTAAAACAGATATAGTATCATGAGTTTCATGCGGAGTCATTTCTCTTCTATCTTTCAACCATTTTTCCCATTCTTTTTTTGAATTCTCTGTTAGCAAGTTCATCTCTTTAAATCCTTTAGAAATTGCAAATTTCCGAGCACCCTCACCCACTAACATGACGTGTTTTGTATCTTCCATAACTTTTCTTGCAACTGAAATTGGGTGTTTAATATTTTGGAGAAATGCGACTGAACCAGCATTGCCATCAGAATTCATCACACAAGCATCAAGAGTTACCTTCCCAAGTTCATCTGGTAATCCCCCATATCCTACAGAATTATTATCAGCATCAGACTCTGCGTGCCTTGCCCCGGCTTCAGCAGCATCCATAGCATTACCTCCCTCATCAAGCACCTTCATAGCAACTTTATTTGCAGGTAAACCGAAATTCCAAGTAGAAAGTATTGTAGGCATATTTTTATTTGTCCTTAATCTCCCTGCCTTTGTTAAAACCATAGGCGATGCAAAACCAATTGCCCCGGTCTTTAAAAAATCTCTTCTTTTCATATCATAAACATAACAGATTTTTTTAATTATTATTATTATTTTATACTAATTATTTCCCTATTACTATCGCACATTCTGTATAGGACTAGTTTTCACTTTTCTTTATAATAAGAGACTCTCATATCTCTCCTATAGGTAAATAGGCTATTGGGTTAGTAGTCCAAAAAATGACATGACCGCATTTTCTTTTTTAACAATTAAGCTATATTTTTACATTTTTCTTAAGACGTAAAAGTGTGATTTCTGAAGGAACGCCAAGGCGTAATGGTGGCCCCCAATATCCAGTACCTCGATTTACATAAATCTGTGTACCATAATGATCGTAGTGTCCTGCCATATAAATATTAGCAAGCCTAGCGGCATAGGTAAATGGCCAAAACTGTCCACCATGTGTATGTCCAGACAATTGTAAATCAGCTCCAGCATCATGAACGGCATGTATACTATTTGGCTGGTGTGCTAAAACTATCTTAATAATATCTTTGGGGAGATTGCTCAAAGCGAGCTGCGGATCCGACTTATGATTAGTTTTAATTTGATGTGCTCTAAAATCTGTAATACCTGCTATTGCGATCTTATTATTCGATTTCAAAATTACTTGATTAGTATTAACCAAATTAATCATGCCTAATTGGTCAGTCGCATCCAACCAAGGATCTACACCAGAGTAATACTCATGATTGCCCGTTACAAAATAAGTTCCAAACCTTGCGATCATATCTTTAAATGGCTCTAATTCATTACGGAGATAACTTACTGATCCATCGACAAGGTCACCTGTAACAGCAATAAGATCGGGATTAATACGACCTATTGATTTAAGAACATCTTCAACATACGGTCTCTTAATAGTCGGTCCAACATGAAGATCAGAAATTTGAGCAATTGTAAAATTTTCAAATTCTGCAGGTAGTCTATCTAAATAAATATCTTGTTTTATTACTGTTGGACCTTTTCTTGAATTATAGAGTCCATATGCTGATGCTATCCCTGTAAAGCCAAGAATGCTAACCCCGGCCACAGATTGTTTTAAAAATTCTCTTTTAGAATTATCAGCAACTTGTTCTATTTTAATAAATCCATTTATTATGGAAATGCATTGCACTAAAACATCTTTTGTTAATAAAGCTAAAAAGGATAATGTGAAAAACCCCAAACTAGTATACCCCAAAAAAGAGAGCCTATCAACAAGCCTTGATTCATGTCCATTGATTCTTAGCAAGATTGGTATTAATGGCATAAAACTGAATATGAAAACAATAACAAAGGCGAGTACATACTGAAACGAATTCAGATTAAGTGTAGGAATAATTCGCCACCCAACATAACCATACATCAGTAAAAATACACCCAATGCAATTATAAAAAACATATAGATTAATAAAGACTAATATTTCAATTAAATACTAAATTAGGAATCAAATGCGGCAATCCCCGTTACACTCTCACCTAAAATTAGAGAATGCATTTCGTGTGTACCTTCATATGTATAAACAGATTCTATATTTGCCATATGCCTAATAGGTGAATAATCTATACTAACACCATTAGCACCTAAAATTTCTCTAGATATTTTTGCTACATCTCTTGCTAAGAGACAATTATTTCGTTTTGCCATGGAAACCTGTTGAAAATTCATCTTACCATCATCTTTTAACCTTCCTAGTCTGTAAACAAGAAGCTGTGCTTCAGTTATTCTTGTGACCATTTCTGCAAATTTTGCCTGGGTCAATTGATATCCAGCAATAGGCTTTGAGAATTGTTTTCTTTCTTGTGAATAATCTAAAGCTATATTGTAACAATCTACCGCAGCTCCTACCATACCCCATGCAATACCATAGCGAGCCTGAGTGAGACAACTTAAAGGTCCTTTAAGACCTTCAATATTAGGTAACCGAGCTGAATCTGGGACTCTGACATTCGACATGGATAATTCGGATGTTATAGATGCACGAAGACTTAATTTACCATGTATGTCACTCGTGGTAAAACCATCCATCCCTTTTTCAAGTAAAAATCCTCTTACAATACCATCAGCATCTCTTGCCCAAACAACAGCGACATCCGCTAGAGATCCATTGGTAATCCACATTTTATTTCCATTAATAATCCATTCATTCCCATCCTTTATACAACGCGTTGTCATACCTCCTGGGTTAGAACCATAATTTGGTTCTGTTAACCCAAAACAACCAACCTTCGTACCTGCACCAAGACCTCTAAGCCATTTATTTTTTTGTTCATCTGAGCCATAAGCATAAATCGGATACATCACCAGAGATCCTTGCACACTTGCAAAAGACCTTAATCCAGAGTCACCTCTTTCTAACTCATGCAAAATAAGGCCATATGCAACATTACTTACCCCTGATCCACCATAATCTATTGGTAACGATGACCCCATAAATCCTAATTCCCCTAATTTGGGGACTAACTCAAGAGGGAATGTACCGTTTTCATAGTGTTTTTTTACCAGAGGCATAAATTCTGCCTGAACAAATTCATAGGCAGTCCTCTGGATCATAAGCTCTTCATCCGTTAAAAGCTCAGATATATTATAAAAATCTGGTCCAAAAGATTTCATGATTATCCTAATTTTAACATAGAAATTAAGTTATAATTTGGTTTAATAATGAATGGATTAGTTATTTATTTAATAATATCAATATTAAATTTTTCATATGTATCATTCTGACAAATATTTTATGAGACTTGCTATTAAAGAAGCTCTAAAGGCTGAACCAAGTGTTTATCCTAATCCAAAAGTTGGTGCAATTATTGTTAAGAATGGTAAAGTTTTATCTACTGGATTTCATAAATCATTTGGTTCAGCTCATGCAGAGGAAATAGCAATAAAAAATCTTGAATCTTCTTATAATAATGTCACACTTTATGTTACTCTGGAACCCTGTAGTCATAAAGGGAAAACAGATCCCTGCACAGAATTAATTGATAAAGATATTTTTCAACGTGTAGTTATAGGATCTTCAGATCCTAATCCATTGGCATGTGGTGGTGCAAATATCATAAGAAAAAAAAATATCCAAGTAGATGAAAATATCTGTCAGGATGAAACAAAAATTTTAAATAAAAGGTTTTTTACATATCATGAGAAGAAACGTCCATATATAATTCTAAAAATGGCTTCTACGATGGATGGTTTTATAGCAGAGGCAGATGGGTATTCAAAATGGATTACAAATCAAAAATCAAGAGAATCTGTACACAAACTTAGAGCCAGCTGTGATGCAATTTTAGTAGGTAGAAAAACTATAGAAAAGGATAATCCTTTTTTAACCAGCCATGGGAAAGGTAAAAATCCTAAAATTGTTTTACTTGATCCAGATTCAAAGCTTGATAAAAATAAAAATGTTTTCCAAAATGACCCAATTGTTTTTTCAAAAGGTTTAGGCAGGAATAGTCCTAAAATAAATATAAAAAATATTCTAGATACCTTGTACACCAACTCCTATCAGACCCTACTTGTTGAAGGAGGCGGAATAACTTTTTCACACTTTCTCAATAATAATTTATTTGATGAATTACATATATATTTTGCGCCAAAATTTATCGGAGATGGTATTCCTATTTACTATGGGATAAAAACACTGAAAGAAGACTTAAATTTGCATATACATAAAATTGAGAATTTTGATAATGACATTAAAATCATCTACCATAAAAAACCATAATGTTTACTGGCTTAATCGAAGAAACTGGAATTGTATCTAAACGGATTAATAATCCAGATGGTATAGAGCTCGACATTCAAGCTAAAAAAATACTAGAAGATTTGAAAATAAATGATAGTATTTCTTGCTCTGGTATTTGTCTTACTGTTACGAGAATAGCAGGTAATAAATTTACAGTACAACTTGTAGAAGAAACATTGAAACGTACAAATGCAAAATCTTGGGATAAAGGCATTAAAATCAATTTAGAGCGCTCCTTACTTCCAAGCACAAGACTTGGAGGCCATTTTGTTCAGGGGCATATAGATACAGTAACCACAATACATGACATCATTAATAAAAAAGACTCTGCTACTTGGTACTTTGTTTTAAATAAAAAAATCGATAAATATATAGTAGAAAAAGGTTCTATATGTTTGGATGGAATTAGTCTCACTGTAGTAATGAAAAATAAAAAATATTTTTCTGTCGCTCTTATTCCTCACACTTTAAATGTAACAAATTGGAATCAGAAAAACATTGGAGATCTAATCAATGTAGAAGTGGATATAATGGCAAAATACATTGAAAATTTTTTAGGAGAAAAAGATGCAGTTTAGCACAATTGAATCTGCCTTAGACGATATTAGAAATGGAAAAGCAATCATTGTCGTAGATAGTGAAGATCGTGAAAATGAAGGAGACCTAGTTATTGCATCTGAGCTTATAACTCCTGATTCCATTAACTTTATGGCTAAGGAAGGTCGTGGACTAATATGTGTATCAATAACTAAAAACCATGCAAACCACTTAAATCTTGAGCCTATGGAAAGACGTAATTCTAGTTTACATGAAACCAATTTCACAATCAGTGTTGATGCAAAGCACAATACAACAACAGGCATCTCCGCATTTGATAGATCAGAAACAATTCGGACCATAATCGATGATAATACAAAATCACAAGATCTTGCCCGACCTGGGCATATTTTCCCAATTGTTGGTAAGGATGGTGGCGTTCTAAGACGCGCTGGCCATACAGAGGCAAGTATAGATCTAGCTATTATGGCAGGGCTAAAACCTAGTGGAGTGATTTGTGAAATCATGGCAGATGATGGATCGATGGCACGAGGAAAAGAACTACATCAATTTTCCAAAAAGCATGGTCTAAATATGATATCTATTTCAGATCTAATTAGATTTATTAGAGAAAAGAAAAAACTTGTTAACAAAATAGAGACCATAAGTCTACCAACTAAAGATGGCAAGTTTGAATTACATTTATATGAAGAGATTTATAATAATCAAACACATGTAGCTTTAACAACTGGTGATTATTTATCCTCCGATTCGGCATTAGTTCGGGTACACTCAGAGTGTCTCACTGGAGATGTATTTCATTCTCTGCGTTGCGATTGCGGTAATCAATTAGATGCAGCAATCAAAGCAATTAGCGATCATGGTTCAGGTATTATTGTTTATCTAAGACAAGAAGGTCGAGGCATTGGTCTGAAACATAAAATCAAAGCTTACAAACTTCAGGAAAAAGGTTTAGATACAGTAGAAGCAAATGAAAAATTAGGATTTAAGCCAGATCTGCGAGACTATGGTGTAGGTGCACAAATTTTAAAAGATTTAGGCATTAATCAACTTACCGTATTAACAAATAATCCAAAAAAATTGGTGGGGCTAGAAGGTCATGGATTAAAAATAACAGGTCGTTTACCAATTGAAATCAAACCAAGCGTAGATAATAAAAAATACCTGGATACTAAAAAAGAAAAACTAGGGCATATTCTGAATCTATGATAGCAATTATAGCGAGTTCTTTTAATCAACGTATTACTGATGGTCTTTTGAAGGGGTGTTTGCAATCACTCACAGAAAATAATTTCACAGATAAACAAATTAATATTTTTCGTGTACCTGGAGCATTTGAAATACCAGCAAAAGTAAAATATCTAGCAAAAACAAATCAATATGATACTATTATTGCATTAGGCTCTGTGATAAAAGGAGAAACAGACCACTATCACTATATTTCTCAAGCAGTAACTAATGGTATTATGTCCATCTCTTTAGAATTAGAAAATAAATCCCCATATATTTTTTTTGGTATATTAACCTGTCAAAATAAAGAACTCGCCATTGCAAGATCAGGAGATGATTTCGAAAATAATAAAGGGTATGAAGTGGGGTTGGCGGCAATATCCCAGCTTAATGATCATTAAGATTAAATATTAATCCTCTGCTCAGGTATGCCCATAGATAAAATATATGGATCATTATTTTGTCTATTGATGAAATCTTTTTTTGAATTAATACCCAACCAATAATTATCTACCAATATTTGTCCCACAGCACCACCTAGAGAATTACCAGGGCCTAATAAAAATATTTTATCTGGACTATACTCTTTAATTGCTACTGTTATAGAATGATTAAAATTAAATGTATTTGTTACCTGCTCTCCTAAAGTATAATCCATTAATTCTTTTGGATCTGAACTATAAGGAGACCAGACTTTTCCACGGCCATCTATTAATGGTATAGTTGGTTTTTTGAAAAGTGACAGATTAAATTGCTGAAATGCTTTCTCAGAAACAGATGTTAGTAGAGGAGTATGGAATGCTGCATGTAATGGTATCTGAAATGGATATTGTTTTATAGTCGGCAATTTTTTTAATAATAAATCAATAGATTTTTGATCTCCACCTACCACAATATACCCACCTAACTCAATTGACACAAAACTTCCTGTCTCTTTAATCTGGGAATATATCATTGTTTTACGCTCCATATCAAACTTCCAATTTTCATCTACAAATGGATATATCAATTGTCCACCAATGATACCATTTTTCATCATTGACCCCATCTCTTGAATTAAATTGTAACCATCTTTTATTTTTAGAGCTCCACCTAATACAAGAGCAATATACCACCCCATCGAATTACCTGTTATAGCAACTATATCATAGAGATTTTGATCAATTGAGAAAAAGTCTGATAAACTACAAGCATAAATCAATGGTGATGCATTTTCCCCAGCCATATGTATTTTTGATTTAAAAGGAGCATTGTCCAATTCACTTAATGCTAATAATCCATTTGTTTTTCTTTGATTATCCATCCAACTAATATGTGGTTTAGCTGAATCACCAAACTGTTTCAGATAGCCTGATGTTTCTCTAGTGTATGAACCTCTACCTGGGCACACTACCACAATTCGTTTCTTAGCCATTGATTAATTCCAAAGCATTCTTTATTATAGAATCTTTACTTGGTAGAGTAGCTGTTGCAGCAACTCCAAGTGGGATAAAACTATCTTGGGCAGCATGTAACCTGATGTTTAATTTATTTTTTGATTTAACTACCAGTTGTGCCAATAACCCTTCACCATGGCAACCAGTTTCCCTACACTCATCAATAATTAATATATTTTTGCATTTACCAATAGTCTCGATTAGAGCTTTAATATTGATCGGAGCTAGCCAACGAAGGTCTATAATTTTAATCTTTTTCTTTAATTTTTTTTCAATTTCCTTTTGTGCCTGTAAAGATAAATATAGACCATTACCATAGGTAATGATCGTCAGAAAATTCCCATTACCATATAAGGCGAATTCACCCACCGGAATTTCTTGGTCTAATTCAGGATATTTGAATGTCCACCTCCCATCTTTTTCATTATATAAATCCTTAGTCATATAGAGTGCAATAGGTTCAATAAATACAATAATTCTACCATTTTCATAAGCTTCTCTAACTGCAGTTCTTAGCATTTTCACAGCATCTAGACCATTAGATGGAACTGCTAGTATAATCCCCGGAATATCCCTAAATATTGTAAGTGAATTATCATTATGGAAATGTCCGCCAAAACCTTTTTGGTAGGCAAGTCCTGGAACCCTTAATACCATTGGATTAGTGAATCTCCCTTCAGAAAAAAATGATAATGTTGCTGCCTCTCCACGGAGCTGATCTTCTGCATTGTGTAAGTATGCTAAAAATTGAATTTCAGGAATTGGGATAAAACCATTATGGGAGAAACCTATTGCAAAACCTATGATTGATGTTTCATCTAATAGACTATTAAAAACTCTGCGTGATCCAAACTGCCTAAGTAGATCTGCTGTAACATGGTAGACCCCACCTTTTTCGGCAACATCTTCACCAAAAATTAAAGTATTAGAATACTGGAGCATAATATCAGATAAAGCATAATTGATTAATTTACCCATATGCTGATGGTTTTTTAATCGATCAAATTCTTTACTGAAAATTTTTTTGCGGTCTTCCTGTGATGGATATTGAGGAGAATTTCTAAAGGTCTTATTTGCTGTAATTGAAGTCATTACATCGATTGAAGTTTTAAGTTTTGGCCTCAACACTGAAGCATTAAAGACATATTCTACTTGGTCACGTGTTTTATTATAAATTGATATAATTTCTTCAGATGTCAAACATTGATTTTCAATCAAGATACGTGCCGAGTGGATCAATGGATCATTAAATTCAGTTTTCTCTATTTCTTTGAGCGATCTATAACCAACCTCTATATCAGAACCAGCATGCCCCATAAGCCTCACTGTTTTCATATGTAAAAAAACAGGAGATCTATTCAGCCTACATATTTTCTCTACTTTTTTGGATTTATTTACTAAATCTAGAATATGGAGTCCGTCAGACTGTAGATACTCTATTGCATATCTTTTTGAAAAGTTTTTATCAATCCATGTGTTATCTGTTGGTACAGAAATCCCCAGCCCATTATCTTCACAAATAAAAATGATTGGGATATGCCCTCCCATACTATTCACCCAACTAGCTGTATTCAAAGCAGATAATGCAGATGCATGGTTTACACTCCCATCTCCAAAACTACATAATACAATTCCATTTTGACCTAATTTTCTTTCTTGGATGCCAATATCCTTCGCTCTATCAATTGAAAATGCAGTACCTACAGCTTTTGGTAAATGGCTAGCAATTGTACTTGTCTGAGGAGGAATATTTAGATCCTTACTACCAATAACTTTGTGGCGGCCACCACTTATTGGGTCATCTGACGATGCCATAAAGGATAACGCCATATCATAAATAGGAGTGGATTTGTGTATTTGTTTTGATCTCTCTAAAAAGAATGGGCCACTTCTATAGTGCAGAAAAGCCATATCAGTATAAGGGAATATTTGACCAAAAACAGCATTGCCTTCATGCCCAGCACTGCCAATAGTATAAAAGCACTTACCTTCATCTTTTAAGAGTCGCGCCTTGATATCCATGTGCCGACTCATGATTTGAGATTCAAAAATAGAAATAAGATTTGCTTTGGAAATATTAGTGCTTGATAAACTTACATTTGTTTTTGATTCAGGAAATTCACCTTCTTGAACCCTGTGAATAAAGTTATTATCTACTACCTCTGCCCTATTAAATAAAGACATAGTGCAACTATTTGGATGAAATCATCTTATTTCTTTAATGATAATAGTTTTTCCTTGAATTCTCTTAACTCTCGGATATTGCCACTTTTAATTTCACCTGAATTCCATTTTAGGGTGAAATCATTATTTGAATCACGCCCGCCTTGTTTCTGATATAATGCATATAATTCTTCATCCTTTCTTGGTTTATTAGTGTGTATTGATGCTGTTATTTGATATGCAGCATCTTCTAATATATCATCAATCACTCTATTTGGTAATTTTTTTTCTAGAAGGCCTTGTTCAATTCTAGAGAACCTCAGCCCACTTACAACATAGTCCTGGTATGCTTCCCAAGCAAATGGAGCTACTGCTTTAACCGACCTGGCCATTGCATCTGAAAATACGCGAATTTCATATTGAGCATGGCTATCAGAACGTAAACCTATAAAATGTAATAAATTATGTAGATCATTCTTCCAGTACCACTCTGTATATAAATTTACTGGGAGTATTGCGCGGGCTAGCTCACGTGCAACACCTGCTTCATTTAATTCAGAATAAATTTCAAAACTTCTATTAGAAATTTCCTCAAAATATTCCCGCACTTTTTCCTTTAATTCTTTTGAAACACTTCCTACTCTGCCTTGTTTATTTAAAGTACTCTGGAATTGGATATTATCAGGGTCTGGAAAATAGAATTCATCTCTTGCTTCAGAGTAGCGCAAGGAATATTCATTAATATTTGCAGTACGATGGCGGACCCATTGCCTCGCAACAAAGATAGGCATCTTGCAGTGAAACTTGAATTCAACCATTTCAAATGGAGTAGTATGCCTGTGTCGCATTAAATATCGAATAAGTCCACGATCCTGAGATACCTTGCTAGTACCTCTGCCATAGCTTACTCTCGCAGCCTGAACAATGGCATCATCACCTCCCATTGAATCCACAAGCCTGACGAAACCTTTATCTAAACATTTAATTGAATCATTTGGCGCTTCTGTCATTTTAAAAAACTATTTTATTTTTCTGTATATCATAACACCATCACGTACAGGTAATAGTAATGGTTCTAATCTATCATTATTTTTTATCAATTCAGCGGTTTCTCTTAGTGCCTTAGAATCATCATCATAAGGCTCTAAAACAGAACCACTCCATAACATATTATCAAAAACACCAATTCCACCTGATTTCAATAACTGAAAACCCTTATTATGATAATTAGGATAATTTATTTTATCTGCATCAACAAACACCATATCAAACGAATTATTTTTAAATTTTTCTAGAGACTTCATTGCTTGTCCTTCATGGATAGTAATCTTGTGACCTGATTCCGATTCATTAAACCACTGAGAAGCAGTTGCTATATGTTTTTGCATCAATTCACATGAATCTATTCTACCATTCTGAGGTAATACTTCAGCCATTTTCAATGCACTGTATCCAGTAAACATTCCAATTTCTAAGATGTTTTTTGCCCCGGAAACCTTGATCAACATTTGCAATATACCCCCAACAAGTGGACCGGAAAGCATTTTAGGAATTTCTTCAGATTCCCAAGTTTTCTTAGTTAACCTTTTTAATAGATGTGAATCATTTAAAGAAAACTGCTTGCAATATGTTTCAATTTGTTCTGATGTGAAATGCACTAGGGTTTTAATATTAAATACGTTTTATCCACAGCTTCAATTTTTCCCGCAATCAATCCTGGCTCTAATATCGTTTTCTCCAAATTGTATTTTCTGACATTCCCATGAAGATCAATTAATTTTCCACCCGCTTCATTTATAATACAATTCCCTGCACATATGTCCCACTCATTCTTTGGCCTAAGTGATGCGAAAATATCTGCTCTCCCTGCCGCTGTCAGTCCAAGCTTATATGCAACAGAACCTATCGGTTTTAATTCCGCAAAAACATCATCAAACTGCTTCCATAGACCATTTTTAGTCTCCGACCGACTATTCAAAATAACCATTTCATTAAGATTTTCATTTGCAATACATTTAATGGGTTTTTCATTGAGTTTCGCCCCATCACCTTTAAATGCGCTAAATAATTCAGATGTAACTGGGTTATATAAAATTCCCATAATCGGATTACCATTTTCTACTAGAGCAATGCTTACAACAAAATTTGGGATTCCTTCAATAAATTCTTTTGTTCCATCTAAAGGGTCTACAACCCATACTCTATCTTTAGTGAGTCTATCTTTTGAATCAATCGTCTCTTCTGATAGCCAACCATAATCAGGAAAAGATTCTATAAGAATTTTCTTTAACCTTGCATCAGATGCATGATCAGCTGGTGTTACAGGGTTATGATATCCTTTATCCTTAATCTCATAATCAGCTTTATAATAATCAAGGATTAGATCCCCAGCCTCTAGAGCTGCATCTTTAGCTATCATTAATTCAGAAATCATGATAGTGAATTTAACTTATAATATTTGTACACTAAACAATACAATAGATGAAGATATTGTTAATTAATTATTATTTCATCAGAGAATAACCAACACGGACCTCCTGAACCAGGATGATATGAAGGACATTGATTTAAATTCTTAGCCGTGACTCTTATGTAACGTGATTTTATTTCTTCAGGCATAATTGTATATTTAACAATCTTTTGCTCAAAACTGAAGTTATTATCTGGATATGTTTCATATAGTAATTTAAAATTATTACCATCTACAGAATGCTCAATTTCAACTTTCTTGGGTAAAAATATCCAATAAACTTGGTTTAAGAGAAAACGAGTTTGTATTTTATTTATTTTTTGGATCTTACCTAAATCAATTGTAGCAATTAAATCTTCGGCCTCAAATCCTTGCCAAGATTGATCTCTAAAATTTATTGACCCACCTAAACCATTGATTAATGCATCCACATTTTCACCAGGATATTTTTTATGAGCATTATTTTTTAAAACTATCCTTTTCCCTATAGCTCCATGTTCAATTTTTTGTAATGGAGGCTTTACACCACATATTACATCATATGTTTCAGTGCCAATTCTATCTGATAACTTATCTCCTAACATTGCTCGTGCTTCTTCGCCTAATTCTTTTAAATCATTTACAATATCTGGATAGTATTTTGAAACATCTTTTGTTTCACTTATATCATTGACCAAATCATAGAGTTCTAATCCTGATTGTCCTTTCCCATATGGTCCAGGATGTAAATTTTTACCAGGTTCAACATTTAAATAAGAACGATATCGATGTGGGAATACAAGTTTCCATTGACCTTTTCTCACAGCTATAAGTTTTTCTTCATAATAATAAAATAAATCATTTCGAGAATTTGCATTTGGTAATCCTTCTAGTAAAGGCATCATACTTATTCCATCAATCTTATTTTTAATTCTTTTTTCACCAACGATATCTTGAATTGTTGGCAGTATATCAATAGTAGCAGCTATGTTAGAAATTTTTTGATCTGGTTTTATTTGTCTAGGCCAACGCATAATACAAGGAACCCTTGCGCCTCCTTCCCACATTGTACCTTTACCTTCTCTAAGAGGTCCCGCAGAACCACCCCATTTCCCATAGTTCAGCCATGGTCCATTATCACTAGCATAAATAACCAAAGTATTATCATCTATACCATTATTTTCGAGTGCATTTAAAATTTGTCCAACTGACCAATCGATTTCCATAATCACATCACCATAAAGACCTAACTCACTTTTGCCTAAAAATTTTTCAGAGACTGCGATTGGTTGGTGTGGCATCGGATGAGGAACATAAAGAAAAAACGGGCCATTTTTTACTCTATTAATAAAGTCCACTGCTTTCTCAGTAATCATAGTGGTCAGTTTAGCTTGATCATCTAATGATTCTATTTTGTCAACTGGTTTATTACCTTCCCAGAAATACATTGGTGGGTAATAACTATTTTTCTCTCCTGCAATGGGATTTCCATCATAGTCAACTGGCCACATATCATTTGAGCAAATCAGTCCACTATATTCATCAAACCCATTCTGCAGTGGTAAGTATTTTTCTCTGTGTCCCAGGTGCCATTTCCCAAAGATTGCATTCTGATAGCCATGGCGTTTTAAGAGTTTTGCAATTGTTTCAGTATTGGGATCCAGACCAGTTACATCCCATGGGCTAAGCGCACCTTGTACACCAACCCGTTCAGAATAGCTACCTGTCATAAGAGAAGCACGTGATGCGCTACAAACCGCCTGCGAAACGTAAAAATCAGTAAATAACATGCCTTCTTTTGCCATCTTATCAATATTTGGAGTATAAAACCCTTTAGCTCCATAACAGCCTAAGTCTCCATAACCTTGATCATCTGTTAAAATTAAAACAATATTAGGCAAATCAGGTTTCTGACTACAGCTTCCAATAAATAATAAAATATGAATTATAAAAATCAATCTAGTCAATTGTAGAATAATATAATTAATCATCGTCTTTTTGATTCAATTTTTTTAAAAATTATCAATTTCTCCCTGCCTTTTCTAGGTTTAATAGATTGCTCTGGAAACTCTTCCTTGCGAATTACCCATCCATCATTAAAAATAGATTTTACCTCATCAATTGTAGTACCGTATGGAGGTCCACCTTCATTAATTTTTTTGTTCAAAGGAAACCAAAGGCCTATTAATTCACCATTGATTTTTAAAATATTCTGGACCAGATTTTCATATTCTTTCCTCCGGCTAGGGTGTATCGCACAAAAACATGTTTGTTCAATTACATAATCAAAGGATTCATTGAATTCTGGCGTTAGGTTAAACATATCTATATTTAAAATATTAATTTTCACTCTTTCTCTATATACCAAGTTTTTTAGTGACTTAATTGCTGAAGGTGCAAAATCAATTGCAGTTACATCAAAACCATGTTTAGCAAACATTAATGCATCATACCCCCGACCACAACCAAGGATACATAATCTATCTTTTTTCAAATATTTTGTCAGGTTTTGAAACACTGGTGTTGGGCCACCTAAATCCCACCCCGTATCATTAGCTAAATAAATATCTTCCCAAAATTGCGCACTATCTTCAATATTATTTTTCATAAAAAGATCAATTATAACTAAGCCGAATACATATTTATGTATTTGTGAACATCAAATTTAGACTTACATCCATTGTAATTCATATATCTTATCTTGCCGTAGACTGGTCGATCAAACCATGCCCGATCATGTACTCCGCCAATACTCCAGGCAATACCTGTATAGCCCTTAGGATCTCTTCCGTCTAGCTCATATTTATCATTTAATTCTATCGCTATCTGAAGAGCAACTTCAGGATTTGGACTCCATTCTAAAATTTTCTTTGCCCAATACATGCGCATGTATCCATGCATTTTACCTGTAAATTTCATCTGATTTTGTGCTGCATTCCATAGTAAATCATGGGTTGCAGCTGCTTCAAATTGTTCTAATGTATACAAAAAATCTCTCTCATCTTTTCTGTGTTCGTTTAAGGTTTTCTGGGCCCATGAATGGAACCCTTCAAAGTAATCGTAGTTTTTTTCATATTCACAAAAATTGTCAGCTAATTCTTTTCTAATAATTAATTCTTCTAAAAAAGCTACTTTATCAGAAAGAAATAATTTGGATCGCGTTATTTCAAGTGCTACACTTTGAGCAGATATATGACCAAAATGAAAATATGGGCTTAAATTACTTAGACTATTTTTAGTAGGGTCATTTCTGTTTTTATTATAATCAACTAAAACTTTTTTCAGTGTTTTTATTTTTTTTTTTGCAGAAATCTCTCCTGGAGTAAGCCAGTCAACATTTTTAACTGTTTTATCAATTTTCAGTTCTGACATAATCTTATTAAATACTAATGACTGAATCTGAACCTTACCATACGGATGGTAGTCTAAATTTGGATAATCCACCAAATATTCATCCAATTTAGAATTAATCTTTTTTCGAATTGTGTAAGCTGCAAACTCTTTTTTATTTGAAGCAATCCATACAGGAACAATGTTATGTGCATCTACCTGAAAAAATGGAATGTTAATTTTCTCTAAAACTTTTTTTATTCTATACTTGTAAATTTTCAAAGGTGTATAGTCTACAAAGATTGTTCCAATTGATTTTTCTGATACAATTTTTGGAATCACTACGTTTGCTTTTCCCTTAAGAAGAAAAAAACTTATATTCTTTTTATGTAGTTGAGTTTGAGTTTCCTTCAAACCTTTAAATAAAAAACTATATTGTCTTACATTTGCATCGGGAAAAATTCCAACATATTGAAAACAAACGTAAAGTGGGACTCTATTCTTAATAGCTAAGTTTTGAGCCGCAAGAAGTGACCAGTTTTCAAATGAGCGCTTTTCTCTAATCATCCAATATAGCACGGCAGAACCTGAAAATGCACCACCCCTCAAAACTTTTACTCTATCTGGATGAATCATTAATAATGTTTTGGCCGAAGATAATAAAACCATATCCTGTATGTGATTCGACGGATAAATACAGGAAATATCATTAAAGGACAGATAAAATATTTTTTTAATATCGATGAATTGTCCATCACAACATCATCTATAATTACTGAGCCATTACCATATGGCTCCACAATATGGGCATGCCTCCATGAAAAAAGGTCAAATGGTAACTGTACCCCTATATCTTGAAAATGTAATTCATTCTTAGTGACTTCATATTTTTTATGTATCACAACAATCCTTTTCCAGCCAAAAAACCAAAATGAAAAAGATGCTTTTTTATTGGAATCAATGCCATCCCAGTTTTCTATACGTACAGGTTGTGCAAAAGTAAGAAATTGAACAAAATTATAATCATGGAAGGAACGAATAACATCCTCAGGATTAACATTATTTAATATAACCTTTTGGTGAAAATTTAATTTGTTATCTTTTTTATTATTCAATATCATATTAAATAAAATTCCATCACAAGATTATTTTCAGCACTATTTTAAAATCTATTCAACTTTTACAATAATCTCATTTTTTCTAAATGGCGGTAAAACCCATGGAGAATTATACTGCGCCACTAAGAAATCATCTCTGGCACTCAATTGTTTTATACTAATAAATTTTTCTAATTGTTCTTTATAATAGATTACCCTTGACTCTGTTGCCCATCCACCAAAACTCACTACTGCAGTCTTTCCTAGATGCTGCTCTTCTAAATTCACATCATCATTTTTAGGCTCTGGTAACGAAGCAAGAGAATGCTTTTGGGGCATTATAAAGCAAATTTCATATGCACTATCAGAGTTTGGAACATTCGATATCACAGGAGCAGTCATCTCAATACTTAGTTGTTTTTTATTACCACCAAAAATATAATTAGCGACCCGCCTAAAACCAGTATAGGTTGCTTCTTTATATCCGCTATTTACCTTTGTTTTCGCTATAACAAAAGGATCATAGTTCCTGATTTCAAATTTTCCGTCTTTTCCCAGTAAAGTATAATCAGGTGTCTCAGTTGCCATAATTAAACCAAATAATTGAAAGAGAATTAAAAACCGTTTTTTGCAAAAAATAAAAATATTATTTTACTTGATAAAGGGTATTAAAGATGAAGTATTTTGCTTATAATCTTGATAGCTATCTAAATGACCCCACCTCTTATCAGCTTGTTCTTCCAGCAAGTTTACACCACTTATTCTAGTCAGAAGAAGATAAATAAATAATGGAGAGATCAGTGTCACATGCTGAAATCCAGTAAGAGTAGGAAGTGCAATAATTGCCATACCTATCCAGAGCATTATTTCTCCGAAATAATTAGGATGTCTTGATATACTCCAAAGACCTGAAGAAATAAAACCCTCTTGGTTATTTCCATCTACCCGAAACCTTCTTTTTTGTTCGTCAGCTATTATTTCGAATAAAAACCCAAACACCCAGATTACAATACCAAAATAAAAGAATAGATCATTAAATAAATTTGTATTATTAATTATAAGTGTCAATGCATTGGCAGTTGTAAGAAAAACCCACAACGCAGACATACTCCACCACAGAAGATATTTTGAAAAAGATTGTTTAGCCTCCTTAAAGCGTCGATCTTCGCCCACTCTTAGGACTCTAATAAAAAGAAACACCCCAAGGCGTATGGCCCAAATTGTGACTAAGCTTATCGCTACCAAAGACCTTAATTGAAGCTTCTCACTAAAAAAAGAGGTTGTTAATGACGAAGATATATACAATAGTATTAAATAAGCAATTGTACCTGTTATATCATAATATTTTTCTGTTTTTGCTAAATATGATGGTATGAATACTAACCAGTGAACCAGAAAACTTGCTACCATACATAAAAAAAGAATTGAATACCCATTGTACTTTGTTGAATTATCAGAACCAGAAAATGCGATCACACAAGAAAATAAGATGACGATAATTATATTTATATAGTCTTTTGCTGTAGATGACATTTTTAATAAATCAATCTTAATTTTTTTAGAAACTTTGTGACTAAGTATCCAAAGTCATACTCAAACCACTTCACTGCAAAATTGGTATTATTTGGCCTATAGTGATGATTATTCTGGTACAATTCACCCATCATCAAAAAATCAATAGGTAGTGTATTTTTTGAATTATCAGGTAAAAATTTATAATTCCGATATCCTCTTTTGTGGCCAAACCAATTAACAATAAATCCATGAATTGGCCCCATCATTATGTGAATAGGTAATAATAGGTAATGCCAAGATGATGTCGCAAAATGAAAATAAAATAAGAAATATAAGGCTATAAAACCAGCTCGTGTGATCAATGACTCAGCCAACAATTCCATTGCCTGCCAGCGAGGTACATTCTTATCATTTCTATTACCACTGGCAAATTCATTAACTAATTTTCGATATTCAATAACAGTTGCCCAATTAAATGAAAAAATATTATTAATGTGGACAGGGGAATGAGGGTCTTCCGGTGTGTCAGTGTGAGCATGGTGTCTTTTGTGCATCACACCATAAGCAGCAGGATTCAAGAATGAGGATCCTTGGAAAATAAATGTTAAAAAATAAAATGTTTTTTCGATAATTGGACTCATCTTAAACATATTATGAGAAGCATATCGATGCAAAAATATTGTCTGAAAAAACAATGACAAATACCAGTGGGAAATAAATGCGATGAGGATTACCATAAATCTAAATTATTTCTTGATGAATCTATAATGAGAAACACCCCATTCTCTACCATTATTATAACCAAATAATTTTTCACAGGACATAAAAAAGATCCGCCATCTTTGAAACCAAATTTTTGCATTTTCTTCTCCATATGTTTTTTCAAATATTTTTATAATTTTAGATTTATTATTATCCATTTTTTTCAACCAAGCCAAAGAAGTCTTTTCATAATGTTTCCCAGAAAATCTCCAAGTGGCCTCAATACTCATATCATCTTGAAAATAAAGTAAAAGATTGTGGGAAGGCATCATCCCACCACTGAAAAATTCTCTAGCCATCCAGTCACCTGCACCAACATTTTCAAATGGATATACTAAAGACTGATGGGAAAATATATGGATAAATAGTTTCCCATTTTCATTAAGAAAACTAGCTACCTTTTTTAACAACTTCTTATAATTCCGCATGTGCTCAAACATCTCTATAGAGACCACTCGGTCATATTTAGATTCAATCATAAAATCATTCATATCAGCAGTAATAACATTAATGTTACTATGCCCCTCCTTTTTACATCTATTCTCAATAAATAATTTTTGATCCTTTGAGTTACTCACAGCAGTAATTTTACTATTCGGATAGACTTTCGCCATATGGCAGGTTAGTGAGCCCCAGCCGCAACCTAATTCTAAAACATCTTGCCCATCCTCTAATTCTGCTCTTTTACAACTGAGGTTAAGCATCCCAATTTCAGACTCATCTAGAATATAAGTTTGATCAGGCCAATAGCCAGAACTATATTTCAGATTGGCACCTAAAACAGTCACAAAAAAATCCGGTGGAACTTCATAATGCTGCTCGTTTGCTTTTTCAGGAACCAATGCTATAGGACTATCCTTCATTTTTTGGACCCACTCTTGGTGTCGTTTTTCAATTTCTTCAGGAGAAGAAATTTTAGCATTATCGAGCCTAACTCTAGATAGTTTTCGTATACCAATCCTTATCAAAAAATCAGGTAATAGACCTCTCTCTGCTAGATTAATAAGAGTCGCTATCATCTCTTAGTACCTAATATCAATGTTCCGAGCCCCAGATTTTGAAAAAATAAGCTGCACATCTCCAATATTTCTTTCTCTAAAGCCTGCCTCACAAAATATAAAATAAAATTCCCACATTTTTATAAAAGCCTCAGAAAAACCCATCGCCTGCACTTCAGGTATAACACTCATAAAATTTTTTTTCCATCTACTCAACGTTTCAGCATAGTGCTTTGTTATATCTTCCACATCCACTATAGCCAAATCAGTATAATTTTTAATTACATCTGAAATCTGAGCCACAGATATAAGGCACGAACCCGGAAAGATATATTTTTTAATAAAATCAACTGAGTTTTTATATTTTTCAAAATTTTGATCATTGTATGTTATTCCCTGAATCGCAACAAGCCCATCGTGCTTTAATAAGGACGAAATTTTTGAAAAATATTCCGGTATAAATTGATAGCCAACTGCTTCAATCATTTCAATGGAAACAATTTTATCAAATTTCCCTTTAATTTTTCTATAGTCCTGATTCATAATTTGAATTTGTGATTCAAGACCATGCTTTTTTATTAAATTATTGGCATACTCATACTGTGCATCAGATATAGTAACTGTACTAATCCTGCATCCATAATTTTTTGCCGCATGCAATGAAAAACTACCCCACCCTGTGCCAATCTCAAGCACGTGATCATTCTTATTCAATTGTAATTTTCTACATATACGATCAATTTTTTCTTTTGAAGCTTCTTCCAAAGAAATAGAATGATCTGAAAAATACCCACAAGAGTATGTCATTGAAGGGTCAAGCCATAGCTTATAAAATTCATTACTCAAATCATAATGAGCTAAAATGTTTTGTTTGCTACCTTTTAATGTATTTTGTTTGCTCCAATGAATGATCTTATTAATTGGGTGTATCAGTTTGGCCAATCCTGAATCAAGAGAAAGGAGTATTTCTTTATTTTTTAGAATAATTTGCAAAAGGAGTACTAATTTATCAGCCGACCAATATCCCGCCATATATGCTTCGGCTACACCAGTAACACCACCACTTCCCAGAAAAACATAAAACTCTGCAGAATATATCTCAACAATAACCCTATCACTAGATTGAGGATTACCAAATGAAAATGTTTTTTCTGCGTCGTGTATTTCAATATATCCGTATTGAAGATGTTTAAATTTTTTAATTATACCATTCTTAAAAAATGAGGAGAGCAGTCTGCTTTTTTTTGATTGGGCTACTGCATCTGCTAATTTATCTACCTGCATATAATTTTATACTTCCTTCATTATTTTTAATTTGTCTGGGTGTATAAAAAATGGTGCTTTTTTAATCCAAAGTTTAAATGCCTGAAAATGAATACGAAATACAACAATCATTGTAATAAATGGGAATCTTATCACTTGCTTGATTAATTCTTTTCTTGTAAAAGGCTTGCGCTTCATAGTAAGAGTGGCATCAAATACTTTTTCCTCAGATTTGAAATTTTTCATATTTACAAATAGGTTATTTTCTGGCTGAGTAAACAGCCATTCATAGTCATGATCCATACCCCAGAATGGACTCACATGTAACTTTTTTTTAAAGTTTGATGTTAGATTTTTCTGCTCACCATTTTTGTTATTAATAATATAGGAGTGTCTTTCTTTCCAAGGAGTATTTGTTACCTCAGCCATAACAACCTCTACTTCAGAATCTCTTTCATCATAACAATAATAAAAACTAACTGGATTAAAACAATAACCAAAATACCTTAGATGAGTCAGTAATCTAATAGGACCCTTGGTCTCAATTCCAGAAATTTTACGAATTGTTTTACGTACAGAAGAAGCTAAATCAATACTGGGGTCTCCATGATAATCTTCTCGATGAAATGATATTAAAGCACTTTTGTTTACATTCCAGAACCAAGACTTTTTTAGAAAATCATTTACCGTGTCTAAATCTATAAATGCCATAAACAGTGAATAATTAAATAAGCGATAAAACGGTGTAAACCGGCGGTGCCTAATTGTTCCAGTGTATATGTAGTTTTTATTTTCATTACTCATAGTTTTTCACCAAACTGATTACAAACCTCAAGCGCGCTAACAACACCATCCTCATGAAAACCATTACGCCAATAAGCACCACAATAATAGGTATTATTTATTCCACTTATTTCCTGCTTACGTTTTTGTGCTTTTATTCCATCAACTGTGAATACTGGATGCTCGTAGCTCAAATGTTTAATAATCTTACTTCTATCAATAGTATTGGTACTATTTAATGTAACACAAAATGTCCTGGATGAGTCTAAACCTTGTAACATATTCATATTATATGTCAGTGCAACTGGATTAGCTTTCCCATGATCTAATAAATAATTCCAACTAGACCATGCTAATTTTCTTTTAGGTAAAATCGAATCATCGAAATGTAGAACGGCATCATTTTTCTGATAAGGAATTGCACTAAGAATTTCTTTTTCTTTTTTTGAAGGGTGTTCTAGTAGTTCCAGAGATTGATCACTATGAGAGGCTAGAACTACAGCATCAAATTTTTCTTCTACTTGCTTATCTATACCAAATATAATGGTAACCACATTGTCTTCTCTTTTTATTTTTTTTACTGGGGTAGAGAGTCTTATTCTATCTTTAAAACCAATAATCATTTTTTTAACATATTGCTTTGACCCATCTTTTATAACCCACCATTTTGGTCTATCCACGATTTGAAGCAGACCATGATTATCAAAAAATCTGATGAAAAATATGGCAGGAATATTCATCATATTAGATGGGATAGTTGACCATATCGCTGCACCTATTGGTATTATATAATTATTTATGAATTCATCAGGGTAATCATTTTGTTGTAGATATTCACCCAATGTGGTTTTTGGATTTATTTTTGATAAATCATCTCTTGCCTCTTTATTAAATCGCTTCATACTGCTTAGCATTCGAAAAAATGAGGGACGGAGTAGATTGGATCTTTGCGCAAAAAGAGCATTGAGCGAATGTCCAGCATATTCCAGATTTTTATTTAGGGATTTAACACTAAAACCCATCCTCGTGACTTGGCGCTTGATGTCCAGTTTATCTAAAAGCCTAATAAAGTTTGGATAAGTTCTCTCATTATAAACTATAAATCCCGAATCTACATTCCAGATTTTTTTTTCATATTCAATAACATGTGTATGGGTGTGGCCTCCAATATAATCATTCTTTTCAAACAATGTTATTTCATGGTTCCGATTCAATAGATAGGATGCGGTTAAACCAGAGATACCCGAGCCAATAATTGCAATTTTCATATTATAACTTAGATACAGAGTGTTCTTAATTATCCCAGATCTGGGGTACTTTTTGTATCAATGATATATCATAACCAATATCTGATAAGTTCTCCAGTATTTTTTTGTAAAGACCTTGCTCCATTACTGGATCTCTCGCCATAATCCATACATATTTTTTAGATGGATAACCAATTACTGTATAGCTATAATCCTGATCAAGATCAATAATTAAAAATGGTAACTTAAGTGGCCATAAAAATTGCATCCTCCATTCAGCATTTGTTTCTTTATTATATACAAATCCTGTTGGATGATATATTATTTTTTTGCCATCTGGAGAAGATTTGAAAAAAGTGAAAGTTGTTTTAATTGTTCCGTTTTCAGTCAGTTTATAGGATTCAATGGCATTTGTAGCATTTTTTTCAATAAACGTAGGTATATTGGCGATTATGTACCAGTCTCCCATATATCTTTCTAAATCAACATAATCAACTGTTTTCATTATTTTTGAATCACTAAGATTGGATTTATCATTACAACAAAAAAAAACCACAGTGGATATAATAGTAATATAAAATTTATAAGACATTAGATAAATTTCTTAACATTAATTACTATTAGTATAACGTTTTTTAGCCTCAGCAACAGCACCATTAAAGATATTTACTACTGAAGTTTTATTTATCATATCTATCAAAAAATCGGGTAAAGATCCCCCTGGATCCATATAAATACGATAAGAAAATAGTATTTTACTATTATTCTTTTCTTCTGCAACCCACAAACCAGCACCATAATTTAGATACGTCGCTTTCTGGACATCTCTATCTAAGAGATCTACATCTTTATCTAATAAAAACCAATGAATAATAGATGTATTATCATTTTTTTTATAACCGCTAGGATACATACGAAATAGGTATTCCCTATTATCAAAAAATGGGAGGCTTATAGGAATAAATTGATATCCATCAACAAACAGTTCTGTATTTCTTAATTTACGAGAAATAAAAGGCCCTGCATCATGAAGAAATTCTCCATAATTATCGATATCCATAATAACATTTTGTAATATTTTTTTTGGTAAGCACAATTCTTCTTTGACCATTACAGCTAATAAATTTTTACTTTCAATTTTTTTAGTACTTATGGAAATATTATCATAAGAATCCAATATTTCCCAACCCTCATTGCTATGCAATGAGTTGAATAGCGCAAGCGGCTTCTTTACAATATCATTTGCTAAAACTGAACTAAAAATAAATGATATGAAAAAAATAACGAAGTTATAATATATTTTCATGCTTCATCATTCAGAACTAATCTTTCGTTTACCCAATAGATCAGTGGAACAGTTAACGCATAAAATAATGCAATAATTACCAATGCAATTATAAAAGAGGTATTAAACTGGATTGCTCCGAATTTAACTCCCGCTATATATGATAAAGGTCCAGCGACTGCTCCGAGAAAAGTTGATGCAAAATAACGATTCCTAAGCCAGAAAAGTGAATGATTTACTGTTGCAGAAAACCCACACCACATAGCAGTAATCCAAAGTGGAGCTATTATTGTTGTTGATGTGTAAGTACCACTATATCTAAGTATACCAGCAAAAGCCATACTAGAATCAATCATCGTTCCAATTATTCCAAAAAGAATTACAAGTTTAA
>CAZEER010000030.1:0-25333 GCA_964511215.1 uncultured bacterium
ACATATCCATCATCATCACCAGAATTAGGAATATTATCAGGCCCATCATTATCAAACTGAGAAAAATCCAAATTCGGATCTGCAAGATTAGCTATTTCAGCAACATACTGTCTCGTATTTTCTATAGCCTGATTTCTACTCAAAGTAGATTGATACCAACCACTAACAGTGCCATCAACAATAAAATTTCCATATGAAATTTCATTATAATATTCTTTCATTGATCCAGAGGGATTATTATCAAAGAGAGAATTTTGATAATCCGAAGCGGTAAAATTAGTAGAACTAGCGTCACTATATAAACCAAGTAAAACTGGAATATTAAACTCAAGTTGTGAATCTCTATTCTCACTATTTTTCCAATTATCAATTTTATTTAACCATCCAGGGTCACCATATTCATATCCAATATTTTGTCGATTTAAATTATCAATAACATCCTGAGGTATTTTTCCATTTACAGCTGGATTAATAGCATAATTGAAACTATATAAAAGGAAAAAAGAAGAAATGATTCGTTTCATTATATATTCTCCTGAATAAAATTATTTATTGTAGATGAAATAAATTATTTAGAATGAGTAATAATATAGACAAGACTATAAGAAAAATTTACTCAGCAGATGCTTTTTCATTATATGCATTATAGATCAATAGAATAACCATTACCAACAAAACCCAATAGCTAGCGTGATAATAATCGCCACTTGAATAGGTGATCAACTCAACAAAGCGACCAATTAATAATGATATTCTACCCATTACTGCAAAACCAAAAGATGCACCAAATGATATCATTAAAAAATAAATTCCAATTCTAGTAATTCTACCAAATGTTCCTTTTTGTTCCTTGGAAAAATAGAAATAAAGAAGTCCCGTGAGTGTTCCTATGAAGATAATAAAATTATTTAAGTGTGAATTTTCTAGAAGGCTAAAAAACGGTAATTCAGGGTCGAAAATCGGAATAATTGTAGCTTTTACTTGAGACAGTATATTGGAATTTAAATATCCGTATGCTCTTAATCCTGCTGCCATACCAACAGTATAAGCAATACCCCACCGTGCCATCCAGCCAAAAGATTTAAAAAGGCTTAAGAGCATCATTACTCCAAGAGCAAGTGGGATTAGATAAAACAAATTCAAATCATGTCCCTTATCTATCCCGCCATCGGGAAAAATTGATCCAAGGAAAATGCTTAGACCATCATATATCCGATACCAGACACCTGATTCTGAGTATTCTTTAGAAGGCCAAAGTCTACCGTAAAGATTAGGCTGTATCTGTGTCCAGAAGAACATTGACATCCAATATCCAGCTGAGACTCCCACAAATAGATGCTCAGTAATTTTGTAAAAAGAATTATCCTTATATAAAAAAGAAAATATAGCAAGAGTAAAAAATACAGCTAACCAAGCGCCAAATATTTCGAAATTCATTATTTTAATAACCTCGTTGTTTCTTTTCTCTATTTCTTTCAATGAAATAGCCGAGATTTCCCAAAACAATAAATAATACAATAACAAGATGTGCAACAGACTGTGCATCCATTCCACTAGTACCTATTCCAGGAGAACCTATAAGTTTTTCGTATTCTGCAGCACCTGGCATTCCTGCTAATATACCCTGTACCTGCCCTGCTTGAACATAGGGCATAACTTCATTAACCTGAATGGATGTTGTACCGGTACTCATAGGTATATTTGTTTGATCAACTGCATATTGAACCCATTCTATCGTACCAGGATATCCAGCTGAGCCAGAAAAGAGAAAATCAAAGTCTTCAAATTTAGTTATTCCATCCATCATAGGAATCTCAGTTATCTTAGTTCCACGTGAATCAATTGTATATACTTTTCTAAGGTCACTTACTATTCCTTTTACCACGGCTTCATTACCAGGCCTAAAACCTAGCATTACATAATCTATACCATAAGTTAATTGAAATTCATTTTTTGCAACCTCCTCCAAAGCCTCATCAGCCAAAAACTGACCATCAGGCCATAGGCAAGTCACATAAACCTTATGGCCATTTCTAAAACAATGTTTTAAAAATGATATAACCATCGGATGAATCTCAGGTTTTGTACTTGGACCATACTCACAAGATAGAAGGACTTTTGATCCATGAGGTAATTTCTCAACAGCATCATATACTAATTGGGTGGTTGCGGTAGCTCGAATTGGCAGGGATAATGGAAATAGCAATGGGATAAGCACTACAAGCGCAATAATTAGAAAAATCCATCTACGATCTACTTTACCTAACTTTAATATAGTATTTATTAAAAAATCCATTATTCACCAATATATGATTTTTCTATACCTAAAATATATCTAACAGATGTACTGAAAATGCCTAATCCTATTCCAATCATTATTGATCGAGCTCCAGCAACATTAGGAAATTTGTATATCCATTCCTGCAGATAGGGCAAATAAAATATACCAGGTTGATCCAAGGGCCACCCCATAATAAAACCAGATAGGGTGACAAGAATTAATCCTGAAACCACAGATATAGCTGTATACTGTTTATTTTTAAAAATCGAATTAACAGTAATTCCTGCGATTAATACCAATATATACATAAAAAACCAACTTGAAATATTACTTCCTAGAGGCACACGGCCAATCATAATAATTATACCTGACACCAATAAAAGAGTGGCCTCAAAGTTTCTAATTCGGAATGCTCTATAGGAGGCTGAAGCAACATAAAATGCAAGAAGCGCAAACATAGTTGCCTGCATAGGTGCAACCATATAAGTAAACATCCACTTGAATAATGTTCCTTTAGCCGTAACATGCGTTCCCCATTCAACGCTAGGTTCACCTTTTATAACAAAACCGGCTACAAGAGCAAATATTAGCCCTATAACCGCAAATACACTATACTCCCATCCTTCTTGTTTTTTCAGAATTTTTTGAGATTGTAATTTGAGTAAGTTTAGACCACCAAGCCAGATTGCAAAACTAGCTAGTATATCAAACCATTGTGTAGCATCATCATTTACAAATGACTTGAACCCATGTAATGTAGTAAAATTGGCAAAAAGTGTTACAAAGCCAATAACGCCAACAATAAGGATCGGTATCTGTCTTTTCCAGATCATTATTTTTGCGATAAAAATTGAATAATATTAAAATTAAGAAAACCAGCATCAAACATTAAACGCAGAATAACTCCAAAAAGGATAAAAATAACAATTCCCATTTTAATCATGTCTTGCCCCTTGACACCTCCAATTAATTCAGGTTTTTCAGATAGATAAGCGCTCGCAGCAAAAAACTCTTCACCAATAAGTGTATAATCGCAGGCAGTAACAAAGAAAGGAATTTGTGCCTGAGATGCAGTCCCTGCAATCTGAATTGCTCCAATAGAATTACCTGTTTCAGCAAGAATGAGTGATTCTGCATAAAATTTTCCCATATATATACATGCTGCAGGTTTTTCACGAACCATTATCCCATTAACTCCTGCAGCATATGCAAATTGTTCATCCGTAACATAGTGGACCATATCTTCATGAAACATATCTGGATGACCTTCAATAAGGTATGATTCTTTGCATGCTTCACGGGCAGCCTTCATAACTATAGCTCGAGATACTGGTACATTCAATGGTGTCTCATATCTTGCTGTCATTTTTGAAACATGACCTAATACGATAACTCCAGCAACAGTTTCAACCTGATCCATATCTTGAATACCAGGCACAAATAAGACAGGTTTTCCCATTTCCGTAGAACGGCCCACGGCCTCTTCCACTGCTTTTAAACCAGGGATATTTCTTAAGAATATTTCTTCACCTCTTTTTGCCTTTCGTGTGAAAAATATAAGCGTACCACTAAATATAATTACCAATGAAAATTGTAGAATTCTTTCTTCAACAAAATAAGGATGCCCCATAAACCAATAAAGCAAAAAAGCTACTGTAAGAACTATACTTCCAACTATGAATTCTCTATCGTTCATTAATCTCTATTTCTTCAATCATTGTAAGTAGATATTCAACATTTTCAGTATTTTGGAATATTTCCAATTTTCTATAATAGGTTTCTGATTGTATAAATGCATTGATAATTGGTCCAAAAAATACGAGTACATGACTTCCTAATAAAGAGAGCGGCTTTGCCATTTCCAAAAAAAATATAGCAGGAGTAATTAAGCCTGAATTATGAATCCTCTTTGCTAATTTTGATAAGAATTCTTTATCTTTTTGTAATGTTAATTCTTGGTGGCGATCTTTGTAAGGCTTGGCCGAGTGACTAAAATTCATAATATAATTTAATCAGTTTCTAACATTTCTAGATTTGAACGTGGAATAATATACAACTTATTATCAATTTTTACTTCTGCAACCCTTACCATAGTTTCTGATTCCATTTTCTGTAATGCCGATGGAAGAGAATGTACAATTCCAATATGGCCAAAAAACGGAGCACGAATTACACGCACTAGCGATCCTTCATGCATACCTAACTCTTTATTTTCAAAACCTTTATCTGTAGGTATTTCTTTATTATTCAATGGTATCACAATTTCAGGTCTAATTACACCTGCTCTAATTTGCGTAGCACCATTAATTGAAACAAATTTATCTTCATGTTGTTTTAATAAATTAAATGTGCCCTCACTCATATTTATCTTTCCATAGCCTTCTGTAAGTATCAATGATGTCACTAAATCCTCAGTGCCAGTGATTGCAACTCCTAATTTGTAGCCGAGAATCTCTTCAAGATCAAAATAATTAAATCCGCCTACTATAATTCCAGATATTTTTAATTCAAGTGCTTTTTTATATGTTTCAAGGGTAACAAATGATCCACCAACAATAATTTTTCCTTCCAACGAATTATTAAGGCTATCACTTGATAGTTCTTCTTTTCTATCTTCGACCATTATTTTCAAATCTCCACGAGACTCACCTCCTATTCCAAAAATACCCTGAATATAGGCAGCATCTGATTTTACAATAATCCCTTCATTATTTAATATTTCTTCAACTACTCCTCCCACATAGGCATCTACTTCTACAGGAATGGGTTGATCACGCATTATAATTTGACCTGTGACATCAGATATAGATTCTATTGTGCCAGTTATAGGAGCACGTACATCTGATTTAAAAAATCCAAATAGCCCACTATTCTCAGCAATTATATCTCCACTTGAAATATCGTCACCCACTTTTACTTTTAAAACATCATAAATATCTGAGGGTGAAATATTAAGAATGTTGGCAACCTTGACCATATGAACATTGCCAGGTAGATTAGTTTTTGCTACTATTTCATTTGCCTGAACTAGCTCTCCCTTTTTTTTGCAAACTTCTCCAGAAATAGGGAGTATTCTATATTTCTTTACTTTTAAATAATTTAATACTTTAAGTCCTGGTGTATATGAATGTGCCATATAAGTAATTACCCTATATTATTGTGGATATTCATTAATTGCATCTGACCATTTTTTTAAGGCCTCTAATCGTTTTTTTGGATCAGATGGAATATCAATAGGTCGATCCCTACCATCCAAAATTAATCCTACTACCCCACCATACAATTTAGTACTTAATTCTTGTCCAACTCCAGCCCCGACATCCATATTTTTACTTGGTCTTAGAATAACTTTAATTGGTTTATATGGTACTTCAATTCTGATTAAATCATTTTTAAAAAGATCTACTTTCTCTAATTCACCATTACTATTAGTGATTTCAATTGACAATAAAAGATCACCTTCTTTAGACTTTCCTATAGGACTAATACATGTACCAAGCCTAATTAAACAATCCTTATGAAAAACTTCTAAAGCTGCTTTGCGTGATTCCTCACCAAATTCATTTTTTTCAACGCCTGCTAACACACCTAATTGAGGCATCATAAATATTGAATCTACGGCTAGTTGAGTTATTCCTTCTGGCATAAAGGAATCAATTAACATTTTTGCCGACTGCTCCCGCCGAGGAGCGTGACTTAAAACTCCACCCGATCCGACTAATAAATCTAGATCCATCATATTCACTAAAGTTTCTCCTGATGAAGATTGGTCAAAAGCATCAGAAATTGTTCTTTCTTTCTGAATTCCTTTTAGTCCAACAGCGAACTCCTTATGCTGCTTAAAAGATAATCTCAGTGCTTCTCTTGCAATGGCTTGCTCAATAAATAATTCTTCAAGAGATTGCGGCACTGTTGTTGGTCTTATCATTTTATTGCCTATACGATTTGTCAATTCTTTTTGATCAATATCAAATGGCACCCATCTTAATACATTATCTAGCCCAGATTCTGCAAGTACGTTACATATTGAGTAACTCATACCCAGATTTGCGCTTACCGTACGGTTGAATTTCCCCTGAAATACTGAAAAAATATCTGTTGTTGCGCCACCTATATCAACTCCAACTACCGTTATTTTTTCTTTTTCAGCAATCATCTCAATCAAAGAACCTACAGCACCAGGTGTTGGCATTATTGGAGCATCTGTCCAAGACATTAGCTTTTTATATCCAGGAGCCTGTTGCATAACATGTTCCATAAATAAATCATGTATTTTATCTCTTGATGGTTCAAGATTTTCTTTTTCAAGTACAGGGCGAATATTTTCAACTATATCTAAGTCCACCATACTTCCTAATGTTTTTCGAATTTCATCCTGTGCTATATTATTTCCTGCGTAGATAACAGGTAATTTATAATTTTGCCCAAGTCTAGGTTTAGGATTGGCAGCGGCTAATATTTCTGCTAATTCAACAACATGCGATACCGTTCCACCATCTATTCCGCCCGATATAAGAATCATATCTGGTCTTAAATCACGAATTCTTTTTATTTTTTGATGCGCAAGTCTTCCATCATTAGATGCGATAATATCCATCACAATAGATCCCGCCCCTAATGCCGCACGCTCTGCACTTTCCCCTGACATTGTTTTAACTACACCGGCAACCATCATTTGCAATCCACCTCCAGCTGAACTTGTTGAAATAAAAATATCAACACCTATATCCTCGTTCGATGAAGTTAATATTTGATCATTATCAATGATTTTTCTTCCCGAAAGTTCTTCTACTTCCATAACAGCATTTAAAACACCTTTCGTAACATCTTCAAATGGAGCTTCAACTGTAGTTGGAGCTTCACCTCGATGGGTGAGTCGATATTCTCCTTTAATATTTTCTATAAGGATTGCCTTTGTAGTTGTACTACCACAATCAGTAGCTAAAATAGTTTTTAATATCATTTGTATTATTTATAAACCTAAAATGAAATGAATATATAAATATGTAATTGGCATAGCAAATAATAAGGAATCAAAACGATCTAATATCCCACCATGCCCAGCGAGTATAGTGCCACTATCTTTAACACCAACATCTCGTTTAAATAATGATTCTGTAAAGTCACCTAGTTGTCCAAAGAATCCTGTTATAATTCCAAAAACCACTGCGTCTTGAATTGAAAAATAACTTCCAAGCCAACCTTGATTATGAAAAAATAAACAAACCAGCAGCGATGCTAAAAAACCGCTAACTGAACCTACCAAAGATTTATTAGGACTAATAGCGGGTAAAATCTTTTTTTTGCCGTATAAAGTTCCAAGGATAAAAGCCGTAGAATCACATATCCACACTGATATTACCAATGCAAAAGTAATATTCGTATCCATGAATAAATCAAATTGTCGAATATCTATCGCAGTCCCTAGTAATAAAGGAATATAAATTATTCCAGCAAATGTTGATACTATATTTAATATTGGATTTGAATTATTTGTAAATAACTCCCACATGTATGTTAATAAAACCAGTAGAATAATACATCCAATCATAGCATGAGGCGAAATATCAGGTTGTACATAATAATAGTCTACTATAAATACTGAGACAACCATTCCGACCCACCTTAAAGGTTTAGTGTTTTTAGCTTCTAACATAGTATAAAATTCACCAAGACCCAATACAATGCATATAAAAACAAATATTAAATAATATAATTCACCCTTCCATATAAGGAATAACCAACATGGAATTCCAAATAGGTTAATGAGATTTCTGCCTTTCATCATGATTTATATCATTCCTAAACAAGAACCTTAATTTTTTTAGGTAAAATCTTCACGTTTAAGGGTGTTTCTCCTATAATTTCACCATCAATCGTTAATTTATTATTTTTCTCTACAAAAATAGAAAAATCTTTTACTTGTCTATAATCAACCAATTTACTTTCCACATGTTTGCCGCTAAATAATTTAGGAAATAATTTTAATAATTTAAGCCTGGATGATTTTCTTACAATAATTAAATCTATTTTTCCATCATCAAGTTTCGCAAAAGGTGCCATTTTCATTGCCTTTCCAGTGTGGATTGTATTACAGCCTAAAATAAAAACAAAATCTTCTTCAATTACATCATCACCAATAGTTAATCTTGCAATTCTTTTTTTTCCTTTAATTACCTCTATTATCGATGCGACATCATACCTGATTCCACCAAGCCATCTTAGTCGTTCCGCTAAGATCCCAGCATCCGTTGCCAACCCCCAACCAATTATATTAAACGCATAAAATATTTTTCCATTTGCCTCGGCCATAGCAATATCTATCGGTCTTAATTGTTGTTTAACTATCCTCTTCGCTGCTTCTTCAGGTTTTAGACAATTAACATCATACATAAATGAATTCCCTGTACCCCCGGTTATTAGACCTATAGGTAGAGAATCACCATCGTCCCTTTTTAGCATACCATTTATTAATTCATGTAATGTACCATCACCTCCAATGGCACACAGTCCATCATAGTTTTTAAAATTTAAGCTATTTGCATATTGTTGAGCATGGCCTGCATATTCAGTCTCCAAAACAGAGAGTTCTATGTTTGCTTGTTCAAAAATTGGTCTTACTTTTTTTAAAATTCCGTGACCTTTTTTTATTCCACCTTTCGGGTTAACTATCAAATATAATCTAATCATTCATTTAATTTTCTGTGTTGCATATATTTATCATCTCCCCATTCAATGATTTCAATTTTCACATCGGTAGTTCCTTGATTTATAAAATCTAATTTTTTTGCAGCACCATAAGAACAATCTAAGATTCTTCCTTTTATATAAGGACCACGGTCATTAATTCTTAATATTAATGATTTATCATTAGCAAGGTTTGTGACTCTACAAATAGTATTAAGGGGTAAAGTTTTATGCGCAGCAGTCAATCCATACATATCATAGACTTCACCATTGGCTGTTAGTTTACCATGGAAATCTTCAGCATAAAATGAGCTGACACCTTTAATGACTTTACGATGTTTCGTGTTTTTTCTTTTTTTATTAGAATTACTTTCAAATTTATTAAAAGACTTTTTTTCGTGTTTACCAGAATTTGTAGTGTAACGAGGAGAACTTGAGCAGCAATAAACAAACAACAGAAACATTATGCTAAAATTAAGTTTAATCACTTTCATTATTAATTTGCCTCAATGCTTCGTACAAAACTATTCCAACACTAGTTGCAAGATTTAAACTTCTTATATTCTTATTTTTCATTGGAATCGTGCATGTATTATCCCAATTGGCTTTTAAAAATGATTCTCTAATACCTTTTGTTTCACTACCGAAGACTATATAGTCTCCATTTTTAAATATTCTTGATGTATATGGGACAGAAGATTTTGTAGTAAGTAAATGAAATGATTCTTCCTTAACTAGGGTTGATAAATAATTGTCTAGATTTGGAAAATATTTCCAATTAATGTGATCCCAATAATCAAGCCCCGCTCTTTTTAAAGTTTTATCTGATAATTCAAAACCTAAATCACCGACAACATGCAGCTCATTATTTGTTGCGCCACACAGTCGGCCAGTGGAACCTGTATTAGGAGGTATCTGTGGTTCTAACAAAACTATGGTAATCATTATAATCTTGAATTAATAAGAGGGATACAATACGGATCAAATACTAAACTAGTGGCCATACCAAATAATAAAGCACCATTTTCTCTAGCTGCATCTATATGTTGTACCGTTGAAATTCCACCTGTTGCAATAATTGGCAAATTAAATTCTGAAAAAAGTTTTATCATTTCTAGTGTTCTTATAAATAATAGCGATCCTGAAATGCCACCACCCTGCATGGAAAAGTTAGATGCTCTTACACCTACATCTGTAGCCTTCATATATTTCGTATTTCCTGCGTTTATCATAAGGTTATCAAAACTGAGACATATTTCTGCAATTTCTTTAAGTTTATTGTTTTCAGTATCAGGTGATACTTTTACAGATATAGTGTCATTTAATAATAATCTAATATTAAATAAAATATTTTCAAGAGCAAAAAGGTCTTCTGATATTGTTTGACCACTTTCAGTATTTGGACAACTAATATTTATTTCATAAAAATAATTAGCATCTTTCCCTATAAGGTTATTATGGATCTGTTTTATGTTATCTATATACTCTTCCTTAGAATTTCCACCTATGCTAATTCCTATTGGCCTATTATAATTCCACAGACTAGAACCTAATAATTCAATGATAAAATCGGATATCCCAGGGCCTGGTAATCCCAGTGAGTTTATTAATCCATTTTCATTTTTATAATATATATCTTGGATTCTTGGAAAAGGGTTACCAATCTTTTTATTTGCCATTATAGTTTTTAAGGTAATGCCTCCTATGCCCATTCTAAGCCACATGTCAAGAATCTTAGGCTCTGACTTGAATGATGCACTTATAATAGGCGATGGGAACTCTAAATCATATACTCCTACAGTCTTACCTTGTGGTATTGGAAAATCATAGATTATTTTACTAAAAATTGAAAAAGTTCCTAAAATTCTATCTCCTATAGCAATGGCTGGTTCTAGATTTTTTTGTTTTAAAAAAATAAACTGGAAAAAATAAAGAATATTGGTAATGAGATATCGTACAAATCTATAAAGAAAAGAAAAAAACCAGATTCTCAATTTTCTTCCTTTGGATCTATATTCAATGTATCAGCATTAATAAAGCTTAGGACATTATTTAAAGTTTGAATTCGCTCAGAAATTTGCTCAGTCTGTTCAGAGTTTGGATAATTTTCTTTTATCCAATTGTAATAATGTAATGCACTATCAATTACTGCCTCTTGATCGTAATAATAACCAATTGAATAAGCTGCAGAAATGGCAAGATCATTATTAGTATCTATGTATAATGCTTCCTTAAATGACTCAATTGCCTTATTAATATTTAAGGGGATTTCTTTTTCGGCATTTCTAAATAATTCTACCTGAAGATTTTCTTCAACCATAATATTTTTATCAATGTAAGAAGCATATTCAGAACTTGGAAAATAAGTAATAATATCTTGTCTGGTATTTTTTGCTGATATTGTATCATCGATAGTTTCATATACAAACGCAAGGACAAACATTGCTTTAGGCTTAAATGGTGAGTCCGAATATTCAGAGATTATTTTTTTTAAGTAATCTATAGACTTATCATATCTCTGAAAACTAAAAGCCTCTAAATCTGCAAGTTGATAATAAAGTTCTGGTATACTACGCTTAGGTGAAACCAGAGATACATTTAAAAAGGTTGAATCATTATTATTAATATTTTGTAAATCTTCAGACACATTAATGGTTTGATGTGTTTTTAGCTCTTTTTCAGCATCCTGAAAAACTTCAATTGCATTACTTTTGCTTTTAGCTAGTGGAACAAGAAATGATTTACTATATTCTTTTTGTACTGCATCAAAATATCCTTTTGCTTTAGGTAAATCCCATTTTTCAGATGAATAGATTTGACCTAATTGAAAATATGCTTCAGCCGATACAGACGTCCGTTGATATTCATCTACTATAGACTCAAGGCGATTTTCTATTTCAGAAGTTTCTCCTTGCGCCTTATATAACTGTACTAATTCTAATTCTAGATTTCCTGCAATTCTTTCAAATTTGCTATCAACCAACATTCCTTTTATTTTTCTTGAGGCAGATCGATATCTTTTTTGGACACGAAAAATTTTTAAAATCTGTAAATGTGCGTGCTCAATATTTTCCTTTGATAAAGAATGAGCAATAACATTTAGGTAGCCTTCTTCGGCTAAATCATAATCCTTTTTTATGAATGCCATTTCTGCAAGCCTACCATAGATCATTCCTTTCTCGTCTCTATTTTGTGTGAGCTTTGCCGCTTCACGAAGATGTACCAGCACCTCTTGATTATCTAATTCATTCGCTATTTCTGCTAATGATAAATGACATTTCGCTTTAATATTTACCTCTTTAGTAGTTTCTAGAAGTAGCTCTAATTCTTCCATTCCCGTTTGGATTTTTCCTTTTTTCCATTTGCATAATGCCTTCCAATAAAGGGCCTCTTCAATCTGGTCGCTCTTTCCTTCTTTTATAACTTGACCAAGGTCTAACAATGCCAAATCATAGTTTTTTCTATAATAACGGGATTTAGACATTAATAATACTGCATCTATTCGAAACCTTGATTCTGGAAAATCATTTAAAACAATTTTGCATTTTTGAATTACTTTACCATATTTATCTACTGCGGTAATTGGAATTACTTCTCCATCCTTTTCCAAGCGTAACTTGTTGGCCTCATCATACAATTGTTTTGCGTTGTAAAAAGTATTGAAGTAGGCACAACCACTAATAACCATTAATATGGTAATTGGTTTAATCATAATTATTAATTTCATCGGAGCGAAATTTACCTATTTGATTTAAATTGAAGATAAAAATAATTTGAAGGTCATGGAAAAGTTAATTATTCGTTTAATTGCATTATGTTGTTTTAATATAGCTCTATCAGGGCAAACTGAAAATGAATTAGAAAAGTTTGGTTTTATCAATATTCAGACTGACAGCTTAGACGTCCCCTTTTTCATTGATGGGTATTACATTGGGAATCATCCTTTAAAAAACCCCATACCCGTACTTCCCGGTTTTCATGAAGTAAGCTACATTCCTCCCGACATTCAAGATGAAACAGTAAGGAGTAATTTAACTGAAGGTATCAAGAGAGTATATGTAGCTGAAAATGACACTTTAGATGTATTCCTTTTTTATGATCATTACCTAACTCAAGTGGAGGTATTGCATCAAGAAATGAAAATTCAAAATTATATTGGTTTTTCCTTATTTATCGTATTGCTCTATGTATTATTTGGAATATTATAAAACTCTCTTACATCACTGTCACTTTTCTATGTAAATTTTTGTATGGAAGAACTTTTTTCAGATAACATTGGATACAAATTTAAACCTGATTATGATTGGCCCGAAATTGGCTCTAAAAAGGATTGCCCTAGATGTGGTGATAATCTAGAATTAGTTGAAAATAAAGAATCATATTACGGAAAGCCATGGTGGTGCGTTCCATGTCAGTGGCAATTCTCTGAAGAAGATTTATTTCAAGTAGAAAAAGATTCAAAAGAAGAGGAATGAATTAGGCCCTAGTCATTTCCGGTATTTCTCCTCTTATATCATCAATAATCCAAGTAACTACCGTAATATCATCCAGATAACCATAGTCTGGTATGACATCGGGAATTTCATCATTCTCATCAATAAAATATGACATAGCAAATAAAATCTTTTTTTCAATAATTTCAGGAAGGTCAGGGTAAAACTCAAGTATTTCTACAAGTTGAGCCATGTCAGAAATTAATTCAGCTTCAATTGAGTTTACGTGTCCATCATCTAGAATATTTTGAATCTTACTGCCTAATATATTCATAATAGAAAATTTTTGATCGATATTAATTTTTTCAATCATTGTAAAATATCGTAATTTATCTTCGTTAGATAATTGAAATAATTTGAGGTCAGTCATGGAAAGAAATTCTAACCCTTCATTTGAAAAAACAATGGCAATTGAACATCTAATGGAAAAAAGATTAAAAGATAAATTAGATCTACATCATTTTGAAGTTAAAGATTTTACAGGTCGACATTTACATCACAATCAACATAATGGTGGATTTCATTTAGAAGCAATAATAGTTTCAAAAGATTTTCAAGATAAAACTCTTATTCAAAGACATCGTTTTGTGTATGAAATAATGGATGATCTATTGCAAAATGAAATTCATGCATTAAGCATGAAAACTCTGACAGTTAATGAGTGGTCAAGTTAAAACTATGAATTGGTTTACAAATAAAAATAATGATAACATTTTCACTAAGCCTGAGGATATGAGCCCTTTGGAGGCCGTAACTTATTTATGCGCGGCTATTCAACTGGCTGATGGAAAAGCCGACTATGAAGAACGCAAGGCATGGATTAATGCGGTCAAGGAATTATTTCCAGAATTTTCAGAAGATAGGGCAGACAAATTTCTAATATCTGCACAAAAAACTATCACTCTAAAGCATGGAAATGATAAATATAATTATATTATAAAAATAATGGATCGAATTAAAACTATACTTGATGAAGATAAAATTAAATTATTAGGCCCAAAATTATCGGAATTGATAGAAGCTGACGGCATTGTTATGACTGCTGAATTAGAAATTGCGAGTATCATTGAGAAAGGCTTAGATATTTCAATACCAATACGTGATGATATATAAAAAAAAACCCGTAAAAACGGGTTTTTTTTATAATTGATAAATAATATTAAATCTCAGTCTTTTTTGCAGTTTTAGCACTGCATCCACTGTATGATTCACTGCCTTGTGTGCTTACAGATTCAATACTATATGAGGTATTCTTTTTTAACACGTCAATAATTTGATCGCGTTTGAGTTTCTTATCATCGTACCTAACAGTCGCAATTCCTTTTGTAAAATCCACGGATGATTCTTTAACACCTTCCAAATTTTGAATTACTGAATTGACTTTGCCTGTACATGAATAATTACACTGCATACCGTTAACCTTAATATAAGTTGTATTATCTTTTGCACTTAGCAATGAAACACTCAAAGCTATGATTGATAGGGCTATTTTCATAATTTCTCCTTCTAATTCTCCCCTTAAAGTAAAACATTTCACCATTATAATTAAGAATATTTTATTAATTATTTAAAAATCACATTAGCTCCTTCATCTTGGTAATAAATTAACTCATGAGCAGCTACCCAAGATTGATTAATTAGATACTTAACTGAACTAATTAAATCTCCATTAGGCATCAACTCAATAGTAGTTTTTACTTTTTTTATTCCATTCTGATTATTGGATACATCTTCTACACTTATATACTTTTTTTCTGTCAATTCTACAAAAGCAGTATGCATAAATCCAGCAGTTGTAAAATACCATGACACTAAACCTTTTTCACTTGAGTCCCACATAATAAATGTCTCGCCACCATATTCTCCATTGTTTACAGAGTGGGTAATTTTAATGGCATTTCCATTTAGTGCTCGTTCCCATTTTGAGATATCATAGAGCGGTTTATCTGGAGTTGAATTCAAAAATTCACCCTTATAAGTTTTTCCAATAAATTGATCGAAACCTTGAAGATGTGGTGATAATATTTGATTTGTTCTTACATTATTACCTAATAATAAGATGGGTAGAATAAATACAATTTTATACAAAATATTCATAAAATCTCCTAATAATATTTTCTTGATTCTGAGATGTGATGATTACTTATGTTTAAATGTCCAAATAAATTGAAAGCTCGCAACTAAATCACCTTCTTCATTATAGCCCAAAGATTCAACTACCTGATTAACAGCATCAGAACCATTTCGGGCTTTTACAATTGCATCAAATATTTTTTTTGAGTCACTACATTTGAAAGTAGTTTTTCCTTTTGCTTTTTTGTGGAACTTAGCATTCAACCCGGTTATAATAAATTTAAGATCCGATCCCAGTCCTCCTACTAATAGCAATACCAGAGCCCCTGTACTCAATTCAGCAGCCATACTAAGAACCGCAAAATAGGTGGAATTAAATGGGTTTTTATTTAGGAAATTATAACAAACACTTGTTTGGCAGTTTTTATTTGTCAGATCGTCTATTTTTAAGCCACTAAGAAATACCATAGGTAATTTCACTAAAGAAAAAAACTTAAAGATTATTCCATTATTTATTTTTCTTAGCAGATCTTTTTGTTCGTGTTTCATTATATTTTTCATTTCATAATAATTTTATAAATATATTTTATCATATAATATTAGACTATGAATTCTAACCAATGTTTACGATCAGTGTCTATATATCTATCAATATTAGTTTCTTTCACTTCGATCTACTCACAACCAAATTTAAAAGATTATTGTAGAGTCACTTCAGAATTAGGATTCTTCCTCTATTTACAATATGGTTATGATATGGAATTACGAAATCATCAATCCTATACTGAGCCGAATAAATTTGATAGAAAATGTAGAGATATTTTCAAATGGAATAATAATATACAGGAAGCCTCAAATATAAGCGATTATTTTCTTTATGGTTTTTTTTTAGGAAGCATTCCTTTTTCTCCGTTCATTTCTAATGACAATTACAATGAATTAATATTAAACAATATCGAGATTTTGGCCATAAATGGAATTATTACAAATTTGGTAAAATTTACAATCAAACGACAAAGACCTTATTCATATTATCAGACAAAAAATAATAACAAAGATTCTTATAAATCATTTTTCAGTGGGCACACCAGTACAGCATTTGCTATTGGTACTTCCACTGCAATGACTTTATCAAATAATACGGATTATAATGATACAATTATTTGGGCAACAATACTATCAGCAGCTACTGCAACAGGGTATTTTCGTATTGCTTCAGATAAACATTATATGAGCGATGTCTTGACAGGTGCAATTGTAGGTTCATTTATAGGTCAGCATCTTTACAAAATCCAAACAAATAGGAAAAAAAGAAAAAAAAATTACCAATTAACATATTATAATAAGAAATTTTTTGTTACTTTCAATCTGCAGTAATACAGAATATATTTACATCTTAAGGTTTTAATACTCTATAAATGAAACAATTAACTACTAAATTTTTACTAATTCTAATTGTCATTACGAGTTTTTCAAAATCTCAAGACCATGACATCATCATTGAAGACACATGGGATCCACTACTAGATAAACTATCACATGCCAGTACAAGTTTCGGATGCTATTATACACTAAGATATTATCAAAATTCAAAATTTGAATCTGCCCTATATACAGCTTTAATAGGGTTATCATTTGAGATTTATCAAATCAACGATCCTAATGAGCTAGATAGTGATTTTAGAGGAATTAGTTTACATGATTTAGGATATAATTTCATTGGTATAGGTTTCGCCCTAGGACTTGATATTGTAGTTAATCATTTAAGAGAAAATTTGTTTAAAAATTCTCGGAAAAATTCTAAATCTATAGTGAGATACAATAAGAGAAATTAGTAGCCTCACCAATTTATCTTATATAAAAACCAGATTTAAAATCATTATCGTATTGTAGTCTTAGATTATCCCTTAAAAACGTTGTACATGGAAGTGGGCAATCATCACATTTCTGACCATTATTTGGCACATTCAATTTCAACCCTGAATTGGTCTCATAAAGACTATATTCAGGTACTTTTGGATTGTCGTAGGATATTTTGTTAATAAAGAATTTCTTTTCCTGACCAAGCATATCTATAGTATGTATTGAAATAGATGCGGTTATAATTATAAATAGAAAAAACCAAAAGTAAATCTTATTTCTAATAAAAACCCTCGTTAATGGTACAGAAATAAATCCTGCGCCAAGCCACCAAAAGGAAAAACTTGCAAACCTTCCATCCGGAGCATGTGTAAAAAACATAATAATCTGAAATATCGCAGGTAAAGAATAAACACCTAATGGCTTTAATAGCATTCTATTTTGTATAATAATAAATATAATTCCCAACACCCCAATAATTGTTGGATATAATGTCTCAATTCTCCTATGCTGTATGAAAAATCTCGAATAAATAAAATCTCTTTTAATTTGTTTTTCTTCATTTTCATTGTACACCATAGTCCCTCTTAATCCTTTTGCCCAATCAGAAATAAGTTTTGAAACACTCTCAACCTCATCTCTATCCATACTCCACTTAACTGGGATTGATAATTTTGGATCTGGATACAACGGATAACCAGTTAAGATTATATTTCTGTATAATTGTAAGGATAACATTAGAACAATAATAAGTGTTAAGTATTTATTACCTATTATATAAGATAATAAATATTTTCTATGAAAGATAATTATACAAATGAAGGAAATAAATAGAGTCGGTAAAATACTTATTTTAGAAGTAAACGCTATCGCTAGACTCATTAATAACAATGAATAGTTATTCTTTTTTTCTATAAATATCTTATAAAACTCTACCCCACTTATTGCACCAAAAATAAAAACTGGTAAATCTGTCACTGGACCAGGGTGAAAATAAAAACAATAGTGTATCAATATTGGGAAGAATAATACGCCAACAATCGAAGATTTTTTTATTGGTTCTTTTTTAATAATTACTTCATTTATTGGAACAATAAAGAAATACATAAAACCCAGCAACAGATAATACCCGCTAAAACTCCACAGAGAGTTATTGATAAATATCATATTATCAAAGTAGGCTATCTGAAGAAAAATACTATTATCTATACCCAAATGGTGATGGAGATTTCCCAGCCCCGGAATTAGAGGAAATGATTGAGCCCAACGAATTTTTTGTATATAATACATAGGCTCATATTTAAGTGTCTGGAGGCTAAGATTAGCAATCCAGATAATAAAACTAAGAATCATCATATAAATTATCAGGTCACCGGTACTATATTGCGATTTATATTCAACAAAAAATTTTTCATTAAATAAACGATACAATTCATATAAAGCAATACCTGTAAATAAAACAAAAATATATGAGTTTATTGGAAAAAAGCAATTCCACAGTGTAATGCCAATATAAAATATGACCAGTGCTAATACATTTATTTTTATTATGCCAAAGGTTGACACTTTTTCTTTTAATAGATAACGATTAAAAAAACTCCCAATTAATGAAAAATGAAAAAAGTAAAATAATAATTCAAAAATATTTAAGAAATTTTGTTGAAATATTTCCTGCATTTTTAATTTATTTAAACCTTAAAATTTTTATAAGAGTATCCAATCCTTAGGAATTAAATCTTTAGTATTTGCTTTTACTGTATCGCCAAACCAGTTTTTTGGGGCTATAATCTTTTTATTAGATTCTTTTATTAAATAAGCTCCCCACCAACTAAAAGAACTATTTGAAATAATTGCGGATGAACACATTGACATTAAATATAAATCGATATAGTCCAAATTATCATTGATCAATACAAATTTATCATTCTGGAAATTTTTTTTACACCAATCTAAATCATCACTGAAGACTAAGAATTTTTTATCATCATCAAACATATTTATAGCACTATAATAATAATCTAGAGTACAAGTAGGATGAATATTGGGTTTATCTAGATAGTCCCCTCTTCTAATATGAATAAAACCCGGATTTTTCTCTAAAAGCACATTATAATTATCATTAATTAACTCATTTGACTTTTTATCTATACTGAAAAGTTTTTTAATATAATTTTCATTATTGAAAAAATATTTATATGATTGAAAATATCCTTTAAGCATCAAATTATAGTTAAAATAATTATTCGAGTATTTTGATAAAAAAAACCTTATTCTAGATATATTATTTATTGGGTAACGAAAGTGAAATCCTCTTTGCTTGAAAGTATCGGACACAATTATATCTTCTTTGAATACTATGTTTCTAAATATATTTTCTACATAATTGACAGCTGCATTACCCTGATTGGGCAGATAATGTTGGTTATAATCAAAAGCAACTTCCTCGCCAAAATCTTTAGCAAGTGACACTGCGGCTGCTACTTGAAACATTTGATTGCCAAGCCCACCCATTAATTGACTTGTGATCATAATATGTTATTTTATAGTTAATTTTTTAAGTTAATTTCCCGAAAATATCTGCGACTATTGTACTGTATTATATAGTCAACAAATCTAATAACCACTATTAAATTAATTTATCCATAGGCGAATGTACCTATGTGATTTCAAACAAAAAACCCTGACTATTTTTTAGCTATAGTAATATCAACTAAAATATATACTTACTTTATATTTAAATTGATCCTCTGTCTGTTCTAATTAATTATAATGATAACTCCTACATTAGAAAAAAAAATAAGGGCATTAAAAATTTTACTGCCAGCTCATATAAGTGCAATGATTAAGCCAAAACCTCTTTGGTCACACTTGTGGGTAACAAGAAGATGTAACCTTACATGCGATTATTGTTTTGTTCTGGATTATGAGAAAGAACAATTAAACACAAAAGAGATGAAAACTGTTATAAATAAATTATTTGATCTTGGAAATCGCTTTATCTCATTTGTTGGTGGTGAGCCAACTATACGAAAAGATTTTTTAAAATTAGTTAACTATGCCTGTAAAAAAGGTATGGTGACTCATTTCACTACAAACGGAGTGATGCTTGATAAAGATAAAACTTACATAAACAAGATTGGAAATTCAGGTATAGATATTATAAACCTATCTATAGACTCAATACTTGAATTTAACTCAACTAAAAAAGATTATATTCGAAATAAAAGTGTATTAGATACTCTTTTAAAAGCTCGTGAAAAATTTGGCTTTGAAGTTGTTACCAATTTAGTATTAACAAGTAAAAATTTAGATACAGTTATCCCCACTGTTGAAAAGATGAACCAATTAAATGTCCCTATGAGCATCGGTCTCATATCAAAAGATTTCTATACTTCAGAACGTAAAATCAAAACTCCTGTCAAACCTGACTATAGTCTATTCTTTGATAATAATGAAAAACTACAGATGCTCTTTCCTATTGTTGATGAATTAATTCAATTAAAAAGAAAAGGATATGGGATAATAAATGTTGAAGATTATTTTAAAGATATAAAACGATTTTTATCTGGAGAACGAGTAAACTGGTACTGCTCAGGAGGTGAATATTATCTTTCTGTAGATTGCGACGGAAAGGTTGGAGTTTGTAGCTTATTATCGCCTGAAGAAATTAACATCCATAGTTTGAAAAAAAATGCCTTAGGTAATATGCATAAAATACGAGAGCAGAGACTCGCAGAATGTCATACTGAATGTCTAAGTCTTTGTTTTTACCAATCTTCTTATTATGTTAAAAAACCACAATATTTTATTAAACAGTCAATTAAGTCTGCATTTAGAAATTCAATGCGATCAGATTTTAATATCTTTAATTAATAGCTGAAAAAATTTTACAAATACTAAAAATCTAATCGTTCACATATATTGCTATGGCGTCAGATTGATTTAAACCAATTAAATAGCCTGAAGGTCCATCTAGGGCGTAACCTACTTCAGGGTTAATTAATGCTTCTTCATCTCCCGGATAGAGACCATTTATTGCATTTACTTGAATAATATATTCTGTACCATTTCCACTTGAAAAGTTTATTCCTGGTATAGTATAGCTGGATATATCATCTGGGAGCAACGTAGATTCAAAATTAGGAATTTGATTTTTAGTACTCACAATCTGCCAGGCTGTGACACTGTCAACCATATTCCACTCTACTAAAAGATCAGTATCTTTAAAATGTACATCACCTGAGTCCAGATTGATTATTTCAGGGATACTTAATGGTATTTTCGCACTACCTGTAGCAATTGTAGAACCATTATGAGTAATAGTCAAATTATATACATCACTTGTCATCACTGAGGCTTGATATATTCCGAAACTATATTCTACAGTATCTTCATTCACTAAAACAAGAGCATCATCTATAGCTTGATCATCTTTTAAAATCGTTACATCTGCGCAGGCACTTAGTCCTCCAAATCCAATATCTACACCTACAATACGAGCATTAATTGAATAATTATTTGTTGGAGTAAATTGTTCAGCACCAACATCCTCATCTGGACTTAACTGATCTGATTCAGATTGATCTTCACAACCAACAAAATAAATCTGAACTGAACACATCATGCAAAACATTAAACTAGTTAAAATTATTTTTTTCATTTAATTCCCTTCTTAGCCAAATTTTATTTCTTAATAAATATTACTCCATCAAAAATAATCAATATATATAGTTATTCACTATTCTTTCAATCCAGTCATACTGTTATAATATATCATCGTATTTGATTATGAAGATTCTTTGCAATTAATTCATTCACCATGGGTGTAAAATGGTTCCCGCCATCGTTGATTACGGAATTGGGTCTGATTTTATAGAGTGATTTTATACTATCTTGTGGTTCGACAACCAAAAATCCAATCTTATTTATATCATGAATCATATTTTTCCATGGCTGATCATATTGCATTATATGATTATAAATATCAAATAATACGATAATAGGAGATACTTTATTTTTCTGACATTCATTAAAGAAAACATTCAATATACTTAAAATATATTTGTAGTCACTGTCTTCACTGTCTCTATGATATATCGGAGGTTTAACATAATTATTTCTATATCTAAACATTTTAAGAATTCTGTATAAAATTGAATAATCCATAAATTCATTTTTGAAAAGCATATCATCATAATTTTTTTCAAGTTTCATAAAGTCACTGCGTATTCCAAGATTAAATTCTTTCAACAAGTCTATCCCAATTAAGCAAGGTTGATTCACAATATTATATTCCCCATTTGATTGAAATTGAAACATCGGTTTTGACACCAACCCTCCATAATAAATACCTCTATACAATATTTTTGTTGCTCTATCAAAATCATCTGGGACAATACCTAAAATAACCATATCTGTTTTTATAGATGAATGCATATACCTAAGAATAGCCTGATCTATACCATACCCTGATACTCCTAGGTTTACAACTGTTTTATTACTCATTTTACCAAGAATATATGGCCACGAATTCTCGTGTAATACTTCTTCACCATGGGTAAAAGAATTCCCAATAGTAATAATATCCGCACTATCAATATTTTTATCCATTAAAAATTCATCTCTACTTATTCTAAATCCCTGTGAACTAGCATAATATAACGGAGGTGATGTTCCATTATTTTTTAATTTCCAACCTAATGTTGAATCAAAAATGACATATTCATTATTATTGGTTGAGGATGATTTAATAATTGAACTATCAGGAATACCTAATGGAAGTATATTATAATAATATTTACCTAGCAGCCTAAGTGTATGACCCTGTTTTACAGAAGATATTCTAAAAAATGTTTCTAAAATTAAAAGTGGAATCAAAATAGTTATGATGCCAAAAATTATATTTTTTCGATTTATCTTTGATTTATTTGATCTCATTTGATTTATATCTATGAGTAAGAACGATCTTATAAATTAGCTAGAGCATTTATCTACATATATCCAAATCTACCAATCATCCCACAAACAAAAAATCCACGAATGTATATTCATGATTTTCTAATTTGATGTTCTTTTTTTTCTAATAATTTATTGAATCCCTTTGCTTTTAAAGCTTTCCCTTCTTCTCCACAATGCATACAGTATATTTGGCGGTTATCAATATCTAAATTCATTTCAATATTATTCGGTGTCGTAGAATAACTCCACCAATGTTGACATTGTGAACAAGTAAAATGATATAGTATTTCTATTGTATAATCTATTGACTTGCTCATTCTAACTATCCTTAAAATTCATAACTAATTTACTCATTGATCCATAAACTAAAAGTCCATGGATGTGGCAGTTGATATAGTTAAAGTAAATATTTAATTGATCAATTATAAACCTTATAATTTCTTTCACTTAATTACTTTTTTATCTAACAGATATAATCCTGATGATAATGACTAAATTGCAATAATTTATTTTTTATTTGATTGATTTAATAATTATCTAATTATAGTTACATCAAGAGACATAAATATTATTAGAGATATAAGAGTAAAAATTGATAAAAACCCATGATAACGGGGGGATTTGGTTATTGCTCCATAAATCGAGAGAATTGTGAGAAGAAAAGGCATAATAGTAAAAGGAGAAATGATAGGTTTAAAAAATAAGAAGTGATTTATCAGTATAATCGAAGCAAAATTATATGCAGTAATAATAAAAAATATTCTATGAACTAAAAAATAGTGTTTTTTTAAATCAATCCTACCTGATTCAGTAGGCTGAGGAAGAACTAATGTTGTCATTAAATAAATACCACTTAGATTCACTACTACAAGAAAAAAGGATGAATAATTCCAATATTCAAGATTATTTAGTTCCCACATTCCCCACCAAGAAAAAATATCCCATATAAATACAGTAATAAACCAGATCGTATTTACCCAATATATTTTTACACGGGAATGAATTTCTATTAACTCAGAAGCAGCACTTAAAAGATGAGAAATAGCAAGCCCCACTATAACAGAGAATAATACAGCTACAAATTCAAACGCAGACATTTATCTCCTTTTAGATGGCTGAAATCTTTAAATACTATCATGTGATTCATATAATTCATTACTATTCAGCTCTGACTATATGTGCTTTAGTTGCTAAAGGTATCTAATGTGTTTCTTTTTCATCAATCAAGATGAAAAATTTGTAATTCGTTGTTATACTTATTTCACCATTGTAATAAATCTCTTAGATTAAGATAAAAGTAATATTAACTAGTTACTAGAGGATTACCATTTTTATCTTTGGTGGAATTAGTTATAATTCCAATAATATCAATTATTGTCCATAACCCGAAGGTTGGAATAAATAACTTTATAAGACCAAGTGAATTATCTTCTAAATAGAATTTATCAAGCGCCCAAAACCCTCCCATAACAGATAAAATTAGAGCTACGCTCTGGTATTTTTTTTCTTCATGCTCTACCGGTCGATTATTTGCATCAACTCTTCCTCCTTTTATGCTAAGATATATATCATAAACCCACCATATATATCCAACAAAAACAAATATAGAAAGAAATTTTATTACACCGTGAATTGGTTGCCCTAAATAAAACCTATCTAAAAAGGTCACTGATAGTATAGTTAATATAACAGGATTTCTTTTGTTTTGACCTTCAAGTTTTTGTCCTGAAACATCAAGAGTTTGATTTGTTAAAACTAGTATTATATCAATTAGATACCAAATTCCGAATCCACCAAATGTAATCATTTTTAAAAAGCCAGTTCCAATTTTTCCAAGATAGTATCTATCACAACCAAAAAGACCTAAAAACAAAGATAATACTATAGTAACTACATGACTTTTTTTACCTGGTAATTTATCACTTACATTATTATCTGTATTTTCACTAACCTCATTTGTATTTCCACTAACTTCATTTGT
>CAZEER010000031.1:0-24792 GCA_964511215.1 uncultured bacterium
CTAAATAATTAATATAGGGTTAATGGACTCTATTACTTTTTCATCTGTTGAAAAACTTATTCTTGCCGGGTTTACTCTGGCAGCACTCGGATCCTTTTCGTATGAGGTTTACCGACGTATGGCCATCGTGTTCAAGGGCATGGGGACATTACCATTTGACCGATTTCCAGAGAGATTATTACGGGTGTTCAGAGAGGTTATCCTTCATGAAAAAGTGATTCGAGAACGACCTTGGCCTGGTATTATGCATGCTTTGGTGTTCTGGGGTTTCCTAGTATTTGGCGTTATTACATTAGATCATTTTTCTATTGGTTTTTATAAACCAATCTTATCTGATTCTGCTCATAAAACGTATTCATATATAGTAATACCATTTTCGATCCTCGTTATTTTTGGTATCCTTTCTTTGACTTATAGGAGATTTATATCTCGACCTAAAGCACTAGGTAAAATATCTCCGACCTCTGGTCTAGTTGCTTTATTTATTGTTATTCTAATGGTAACATATCTGATAGGGGAAATGAATATCTCCCCCTTATCATGGAAAGTTAATTGGTGGATCCATTCTATCGTTATTTTGGCTTTTCTTGTCCTTATTCCAAGAAGTAAACATCTTCATCTTGTATTGGGTCCGTTTAATATTTTCTTTAAGCATTTTGACCAACCCGAGCATACACCAGTACATATAGATCTAGAAGGAGATGAAGACGAATTAGATGCTATGCTTACTGACCTTACAAAATTAACTCAAAATCAGGCATTGGATATTTTTTCATGTGTAGAATGCGGTCGTTGTACGGATGTTTGCCCCGCAAATAGGGGTGGAGGGATTTTAGACCCGAAACACCATTTTATTTTAGATATGAGAGAACCTATTTTAAAAAATAAAGATGTAGCTGTTTTAGATCAGATAAATGTTGAAGCGGGATGGGAATGTACAACATGCCAAGCCTGTACCGAAGTATGTCCTGTTGGAAATCATGTGGAAAAATCCGATGAGATAAGAAGGTTGGAGGTTCTTGTAGAAGGTAGAGTCCCTCAAGAATATCAAAAATTATTTACCAATCTACAAGAGACTGGGAATACAGAAGGTGCCTCGAGTAGTGCACTTGCTGATTCTCTGCCAATATTTACACCAGATATGGATTATGTATTGTGGCTTGGTTGCTTTGCAAGACATGGGTTAGATCCTGATTTTAATCGATCAGTTGAGAATTTCACAAAAATACTGGATACTGCGGGGGTCAGTTATGGAGTATTAGAGCAGGAGCAATGTTCTGGAGACCCTGCTAATCGCTTAGGTGATAAACTAACATATACAATGTTAAGAGATCATAATATGGAGCAGCTAAATAATACAAAAAAAGTTGTGACATTATGCCCGCATTGTGCTGTTAATCTAGGAAAAGAATATGAAAAATATGGTACGGTTAACTATATAGTCGAACATCATACGCAAGTGGTTGGGCGCTTGATCGAAGAAGGAAAGATCAAGGTACAGATGGGTGATGATGGTAAAGTAACATATCATGACCCATGTAATCTATCACGTATACTTGATATTGTAGACGAACCTCGTAATGCCATACGGTCAGCCTCTTCTGGTTTTCAGGAAATGGAAGAGAATGGCAGAAATACACTTTGTTGTGGTGCAGGTGGGGCACTCTGGTGGAAAAAAGAGACACAGGGCCGTACTCATCTTGTTAGAGCAGAGCAGGTTATTGAATCAGGTGCTGATACTGTAGTGACGGGGTGCAATTTTTGTTATGGTATGATGAAACAGGGTCTGGGTCCAATGACACCACAAGGAAGAGAAGAAGTTGTGGTTAAAGATGTTGCAGATATTGTCGCTGAAAACTTGGTCTAACTATCAAAGAGAATGCTCTTTAATTATAAGATTCTGCTCCTAATATTCGATTATCGCTTCTGAAATTGGTTGGCGTAATAGTAATCACTCCTCAAAAAAAATTATTTCAAGAGGATCATTTTTTTTACTTGTTTGGAACCATTTGCATCCATTAGATAAAAATAAACTCCTGCAGATAGAGATTGTCCTTGATTATGAGTAGCATTCCATTGAATAGTCTTATACCCGGCATTCATTTCTTGATTTACAAGATTATCTACGACATTACCTAGCATATCAAAAATAGTAATATTAACAAACGAATTCTCAGGTAGTTCATATTTTATCTGTGTTGTAGGATTAAATGGGTTTGGATAATTCTGATATAATGAATAATTCTTTGGCAATCGGTTATGGTTTATAATATCCATCCATTGCAAGGTTATGGAAAGTGTATCAGAGTATTCACTCCATTCATCCGCATAATAAGAGACCCTATAAAAATATTCTGTATCAAATTCTATTTGATGATCTTCATACCAATTTGTTGTCAAATAAATTTCTTCTATATTATTAATAAACGCTTCATCTGTAGATCGTTCCAATAGATAATATTCAAGATTATCAATATCTATCGAATACCAAGATACTTCAACAAACGAATCATGAGGATACAATTCAAAACCTGTAGGTGCATAAAGGATATCTTGATCTGTCTCGATTTCCTCTTTTATAAAACTTCCCCAATTGCATAATTGCCCTACGGTATTTATCCAGTAATCTAGATCATTTTCTACATCTTCTGGTTCACCATTACAAACACCAATTGACATTTCTGCAAGTACCCAATCATTAGGAATAATATGCCAGTTCCACGGTACATTGAACCCTGCGTCACCATAGTCTAAATATCCATTGATATGAAGTATCCTTTCATCTTCAGGAAGTTCAAGTTGTGAACGACATTGATCTATTAGGTCGGCATCATTTGTTGTAATTGTATAATTGGATTCATCATCTGCCCCATGTATTCCAACTGTAAAAAAAACATAGCTACTATCAAAAATAGGGCCACAACTACTAGTATCATAGATGGTGGAATCAGAAACAAAACTCTGCCAGTATTCACCCAAATTTCTTGAAGGAAACCAAGACGATGAATCAAAATCACTATCATAGCAATCCCATGCCCCTATTATATAGTTATTTTGATTCCCAAGCCATCCAATTGAATCTGGAATGATATTCATTGTGATAGGTTCGAATACATTAACTCCAGAAGGTAATCTTAGGTCTGTAACAGTATTAAAAAAGGAGTCTAAGAATGGATAATCAACCACTAGGGTATGAGCTACATCTGGTTCCATAGCCAATATCCATTTTGCTCCTTGTGGACGATGATCATAAAATATTCCTGTTAGATTATCAATACGATACTGTAGGTCATTTTCAGCAATGAACATGAGTCCTGGTACCTCAATAGCCTCTCCTGCATCCGTAGTATCATGATATCCGCCTTTTTGAGTGATAAACCCTAAAACACGATCTGGTATCCATTTTGTGAAGTGATAACCAAACTGCCCACCCCAAGAATAGCCGTTGATAAAGAAAGGTATGAATGATATCTCTTCATGTTCAGATTGAATAGAAAAAGAATCCATAGCAGCAATAACAGCATCCCCAATTCCGGTTTCCATATGCATATTAAAAATATGAGCTCCCATAAGTGCAAAATTCTTTTCATTGACAAGGTTTTGGTATGCGGTATCGTTGACAATATTCCTTGAATCACCATTATTGGGATGCATGAACCAGTATATCCCTCTTAGAGTATCCGTTGAATCATTAATCCACATTCGAAAATCAGCGTAGTTATAGCTTGCGGTATCATTCTCTGGAATAGATATGTCATATATTTCAGCATTTAGAACTGCAATACATAAGAAAGCCAGAATGGAATCTTTCATATTATTTTTTTAAACCAATTTCGATTAGCCTTTCATCAAGGTATTCCCTTGCAGTGTAGTGCTCAGATAAAATTACTTCATCTCGAGGGTGAAGAAATAATGGCATTGAGTAGCGACTCTCATTGGTAATATTTTTTCCAGGATTTATGACTCTATGGGTTGTAGAAGGGAAGTATCCTCCAGATATTTCTTGTAGCATATCACCTGTATTGATCGCTAAAGATCCTGCATCGCAGGGTATATCATGCCAATTACCACTTAAATCTTTAACTTGAAGACCGGGCTGTGATCCAGCAAGAAGAAGCGTAATAAGATTAATGTCTTCATGTGCGGCCGCACGTATTGCTTCAGGATTTTCAGTTCCATTTAATGGAGGATAGTGTATAATTCTTAATAAATGAGACTTACTATCGATAATCATTTCAGGTAATTTCATTGAAAAGTTTAATGTTACACTATCAGGAGTTTCGTTCTGAATCCATCCCAATAAAATTGATGTTAATTCTACTAGTTTTTTATATAAAATTTTTGTCGCATCACTTAATTCATTAGGATATTTACCCCAGGGATAGAAATGATAAAATTCTTTAAGATCATTAGCTGCCACTCCTTTAGCATTTTCTATCCCAAATGGGAAATATCCATCTTGTTTCTCAGAGTTAAAAATATAGTTTTGCCCAATATTATTTGCAAAAAATAGGCTCCACTCAGAGTAAACTTTTTGTACAAGACTTTTATCAATTGGATGGTGGTTAAGCACTGCAAAACCTGTCTGGTGCAGAGACTTCGTGAAATTGTGAGGACTATCGGCACCTTTGTAATTTACTGTTCGGACATTCATATCCGAAACTTAGTATTATTCTTCCAAACTGACCAAATCAATACCTACCTCTTTTGCGCGATTAATAATAAGGTCATCACGATAGAACTCGTTATAATAAATTGTTTTTATACCTGCATTTGCAATTAGCTTGAAGCAGTTATAACAAGGTGAAGCAGTCACATAAATTTCTGATAAGTTAATCTCAACTCCATTCTTTGCAGCCTGTACAATGGCATTTGCTTCTGCGTGGGTAGTACGAACACAATGTCCATCAATCATTTCATGCCCTACATCATCACAATGAGAAAGTCCTTTGATGCTGCCATTATAGCCTGTAGAAAGGATCATCTTATCACGGACAATAACAGCGCCGACATGTTTCCTGTCGCAGGTCGACCTAGAGGAAACCTCTAAAGCAATATTCATAAAATATGTTTCCCAACTGACCCGATTCTTTGACAATATTAATCCTTAGTTCTCTTGAAAATATTAACAGCGTATCGTGGTTCCCCATAATAGATTTTATCAGCGACTTGAGCTATTTGAGCTACTAGAATTAAATAGGCCCAAGTGGGAACCGTGACACTGGCACAGCCTTTAATAATGACTTTTTTCCCTGCGAATTTACCAATATCTAAATTATTTACCATTTGGCGAAAAGATTTTTCACGAATGATTCCATCATCAAGAAAATCATCAAGTAATATAGTCTCCATATTTAAAAGTATGTTTTTATTTTTGATAAAGAATGACAAAACTTATCGATATCTGATTCATCATTATATATATAAATACTAATACGTGCGGTTGCTGTTTCACCTAATTTGGATAGCAGTGGTTGGGCGCAATGGTGCCCCACTCTGATAGCTATGTTGTTTACATTTAAAAAATGTGCAAGATCATGAGGATGGATTCCATTAATATTAAAGCTGATAACACCAGATCTTTTAGATGTGGAACCATGAAGGTGAATATTTTTTATATTTTTGAGTGTTTCTAGAGCATAATTAGTTAGTTTTTTTTCATAGGAAGCAATCGCATCCATTCCGATATCATTTAAATAATCTACTGCAGCACCTAGTCCCACTGCTTGAACAAAATTAGGTGTACCAGCTTCAAATTTGTGAGGAACAACATTCCATGTCGATTTTTCCATAGTAACCTGATCAATCATTTCACCACCACTCATAAATGGTTCCATGGTTTCTAATAGTTCAATTTTCCCCCAAAGTACGCCAATCCCCGTAGGACCGAGCATTTTATGTCCAGAAAAAGCATAAAAGTCACAGCCTAATTCTTGGACATTAATTTTTTGGTGTGGTACACCTTGTGCTCCATCTATTATACAGGTTGCCCCTATTTCATGGGACATCTTGACTAGTTTTTTTACTGGATTAATAGTTCCTAAGACATTAGAAATATGTGTAAAAGAAACAATCTTTGTGGTTGGTTTAAAAAAAAGTTCTGGATTAGTAAGGTCTAATTCTCCTGACTCATTTATAGGTATAAAATTCAGTTTTGCACCAGTACGTTCTGCGACTAATTGCCAGGGTACTATGTTTGAATGGTGTTCCATTTCTGTGATTAATATTTCATCTCCAGGACGAAGGGTATTCCCAACTGATCTTGCAAGTAGATTAATAGATTCTGTTGCTCCACTGGTAAAAATTATTTCTTTATTAGATTGAGCGCCTATGAAGGAAGCCAATTTCAATCTTGAGGCTTCAAATTTTTCGGTTGCTTTACTGCCAAGCGTGTAAAGTGCACGGTGTACATTTGCATTTGATTCAGTATACATAGATTGAATTGTATCTAATACTATTTGAGGTTTTTGAGTTGTTGCTGCATTATCCAAGTATACTAAATCTGAATCATTAAATATTGGAAAGTCCTTTTTAATTTCCCCCCCGGAGAATTTCATTTAGAGCATTCCAAGTTCAAGCTGGGCTGCCTCACTCATCATATCTCTAGTCCACATTGGCTCCCAGATAAGTTCGACATTCACTTCGGAAATATTTTCAATACCATTAACTTTTCTTTCCACTTCATCTGCAATGACTGGTCCCATACCGCAACCAGGAGCGGTAAGAGTCATTTTGATATTAACCTTTTTGGAGTTTTCAGATTCGTCAATTCTTAAATCATATATTAACCCAAGCTCAACGATATTTACTGGGATTTCGGGATCATAACATGTCTTAAGTTGATCCCATATTTGTTGCTCTAAATTACCCTTTCCTTCTTCTGGATTCTGTTCTTCCGGGACATCAAAGCCTAATGCATCAGCATTTTCAGAAGTAATCTGGACCATATTCCCATTTATTAGTATGGTATAGTTTCCTCCAAGGGCTTGAGTAATATGTACAAGGTTCCCTGCCAATAACTTCACTTCATCACCTGATGGTACCATAAAAGCGTCAACATCTCTAATTAATCTAATTGCCTCTGAATGTGAATGACTCATTGTACTAGACTCTGTATTCTTGCTACTGCATTTGAAAATCCATTCGTTCTTTGGCTAGTAATTGTTTCACTTAAACCTACTGATAGCAAAATATCTTTACTATTTACTGCAAGGATTTCCTTAGCAGGTTGATTATTAAATATTTTTTCTAAAATTACCAATAGTCCCTTTATAATCAATGCATCAGAATCTGTGCGAAAGGTAAATGTACTATCTAAATTACTATCAGCGACTACCCATGCTTGTGAGGTACATCCATAAATTTTATTGTTTTCAATTTTTTCAGAATCATTGAGGTGTTCTGATTCTTTTGCCATATCCATTAATTGTACAAATTTATCTTGTGGGTTATCAAAAATGATAAAAAGATCTTTAAGATTATTTAGTTCCTGATATACACTCATTTTTTAGTATTATTTTCAAGCCAAGAATTAAATTGATCTAGGAGGTAATTTTTTATTTCTTTATCTGAAATTTTTGATATTAACTCCGATGCAAATCCTTGGATTAATAACATTTTAGCAGATATAATATCTAAACCACGAGATTGAATGTAGAATAATGCGTTTGTGTCTAATTCTCCAGTAGTTGATCCATGGGAACATTTTACATCATCAGTATGTATCTCAAGTTGAGGATTTGAATTGATCAATGCATTTGTTGACAAAAGCAAATTTTTGTTCACCTGACTAGAATCAGTCTTTATTGCATCTTTACTAACAATTGTACGTCCATTGAATACTCCTGTTGAATGATCTTGCAGTACTGTTTTGAAATTTTGTGAGCTAATGCAGTGTGGTGCGTTGTGACTTGTTATAACAAAATTATCTATATGCTGTTTATTATTGGTGAGTGTTAGCCCATTTAAAAAACATTCTGCTCCTTGACCATTTAGGTCTGCATGAAGATTGAGCCGTCCAAGTTGCGATCCATATGCAAATTGGTGAAATGTATAGTGGCTTGCTTCTTCTTGTTGGACATGGATATTGCCCATATTTATAGTCTTGTTTGAATTTTCTTGAAGGCGTATATGGGATAATTTTGAGTTGTTTTTTAGAGTAATAACAAGAGATCCATTTAAAAAATACTCTTCAGAGTCCCCAGTATGCTGCTCAATAATAGTCATTGAGCTTGAATCTTTTAGATCAATATGAACTCGGGGAGAGGATATTAGATGTTGAGTCCCTGACGAAATAAATAATATTCGTATAGCAGACTTAGTCTGGTAATTTTTATCTGCAATCAGACAAATACCACTGTCCATTAAGGCAGTATTTAAAAGATCAAATGGAGAGTCTTTAGGCTGTTCCACATTCCAGTTTTTTAGTTCCATGTAATCTAGGCATGATAGTAATTTAATTTCTGGTGGCACCGAAGATAATTTTTCCTGATAATGCCCATTATATATAACGATTGTAGGAATATCATTCATTCCATATTTAAGTATATCAATATCTTGGTTTGGTGCATCATTAGTACCCGATATGTGAAAATCTATATTAGTAATTGGCGAGAGATCAGTGAATCTCCATTGTTCCCATTTCTTATTTGGAATTCCTTTTTTTAAAAAGTTTGTGAATGCTTTTTTTCTAATGGGTTGAACCTTTTCTGAGAAATAATCACAATTCATAATTTTATTGAACTCCGATTGAAAATTTGTGGCACTCATGATTCAAGCCAGCTATAACCTTTTTCTTCTAGTTCCAGAGCTAATTCCTTATTCCCTGATTTGACAAATTTCCCATCAATCAATACATGTATAAAATCAGGTTCAATATATTTTAATAAGCGCTGATAGTGGGTTATGACTAGAAAAGAACGTTTGCCACTTCGATATTTGTTTATGCCATCAGCAATAATTTTTAATGCATCAATATCTAGGCCTGAATCAGTCTCATCTAGGATGGCGAGTTCAGGTTCTAGTGTAAGCATTTGCAAAATTTCATTCCGCTTTTTTTCTCCACCAGAGAAACCTTCATTAACTGCTCGCTGCAGATAAGATGTGTCCATGTCAAGTGTTTCTAATTTTTCTTTAATTAATTTTAGAAAACTTGCTGCATCGAATTCTTTTTTTCCATTGTGGTTACGTTTTGCATTTAATGCTGCTTTTAGGAAATAAGTATTGTTTACACCAGGCATAATGACAGGGTACTGGAAAGACATAAAAATACCTTCTAAAGCTCTTTTTTCAGGTGGCCAATCAATTATCGATGTATTTTTATATCTAATATCTCCTTTTGAAATATAGTAACCCTCTCTACCAGTGATTACGTTGGATAGTGTGCTCTTTCCCGAACCATTACGACCCATGACTGCATGCATTTCTCCGGGCCTAATACTTAGACTAAGACCTTTAAGGATTTCCTTATTGTCAATTCCTGCGTGAAGATCTTGAATATCTAGCATAATGTATAACGGTTTTTAGCCAACGCTTCCTTCGAGGGTCACTTCCATTAATTTTGTGGCCTCTACAGCAAATTCCATGGGTAGTTCGTTGAATACTTCTTTACAAAATCCATTAACGATCATAGATACTGCATCTTCAGATGAAATACCACGCTGATTACAATAGAATAATTGATCTTCTCCGATATTGGATGTGGTCGCTTCATGTTCCATTTGCGCTGTTGGGTTTCTTACATCAATATATGGGAATGTGTGTGCTCCACAACGATCGCCAATGAGTATTGAATCACATTGAGAAAAATTTCTGGCTTTTTCAGCCCTTTTCATAATTTTTACTTCGCCACGATAGGTCTGTTGACCTTTGCCCGCAGATATACCTTTTGAAATAATTGTGCTTTTTGTATTTTTGCCTAAATGAATCATTTTTGTACCTGTATCTGCCTGTTGGTAGTTATTGGTTACTGCGACAGAATAAAATTCACCGACGGAATTATCACCCTTTAATATGCAAGAGGGATATTTCCAGGTAATAGCTGATCCAGTTTCCACCTGAGTCCATGATATTCTAGAGTTATTTTCGAGACATATACCACGCTTTGTCACAAAGTTATAGATGCCTCCTTCACCAGTCTCAGGGTGTCCAGGATACCAATTCTGTACGGTAGAATATTTTATTGTTGAGTCTCTATGTGCCACTAATTCAACTACTGCTGCATGTAGCTGGTTTTCATCTCTCATAGGCGCAGTACATCCTTCAAGATAGCTCACATAACTTCCCTCATCAGCGATGATAAGTGTACGCTCAAACTGTCCTGTCTTTGCTTCGTTTATTCTAAAGTATGTTGATAACTCCATTGGGCAGCGGACGCCTTTTGGAATGTATACAAATGATCCATCTGTGAAAACAGCTGAGTTCAAAGTCGCAAAATAATTATCAGTATATGGGACAACTGTACCAAGGTATTTTTGCACTAGTTCTGGGTAATCTTTGACGGCCTCTGAAAAACTGCAAAATATGACCCCTGCATTTTTTAACTCTTTTCTAAAAGTTGTAGCTACAGAAACACTATCAAATACAGCATCAACAGCAACTCCAGATAGCATCTTTTGTTCTTCAAGGGGGATGCCTAGTTTATTGTAAGTTTCAAGTAGCTGAGGGTCTACTTCATCCAGACTTGAAAGATTTTTTTTCTTGGGAGATGAGTAGTAGCTTATGGATTGATAATCAATGTCAGGATATTTAACATTTGGCCAATCTGGAACTTTCATTTTTTTCCAGTGTCTATAAGCCCTTAAGCGCCATTGCAATAGCCACTCTGGTTCACCCTTTTTTTGGGAAATAATATGAATTATATCTTCGTTAAGTCCAGGGGCAAGTGTCTCTGATTCAATATCAGTTACAAAACCATATTCATACTCTTTATTTAGATTGGAATCAATTACCTGTTGATTGTTAGACATAGTAATGTTAAAAATATTAATGAATACTAAATTTAAGCGGAGAAACTTGTACCACATCCACAGGTACGTTCTGCGCTTGGATTTTTTATTTTGAATCCACCATTCAATAGATCGTCAGAATAATCTATTTCAATATTTTTTAGATATAACCAGCTTTTTAGATCACATACTATATTTAACCCATTTGATTCAAAAATTTTATCAAATTCATTCTTTTGTTGTTCAAAATCCATTTTATATGTCATTCCTGAGCAGCCACCACCTTCAACCGACATTCGCAAGAAATGATTCTCTTTATTATCTGAATACATTACTGCCTTCAAACGTTTAACTGCAGCTTTAGTAACAGTTATGGTCGCGTTTTTAAATTCATTCTGTTGTTTTTCTATCGATTCTTTTTGAATTGTTTCACTCATTTATTCCCACTCCACATCATTTTTTTTTTCATTTGAAGACATTGCAACAGGGTTAAACCCTAATTTTTTACGTGCCTCATCACTCATCATTTCTGGATTCCAAGGAGGATCAAATGTGACATCTACGTAAACATTCTCTATACCCTCAAGCGCAGATAACTTTGCTTTAATATCATCAGCCATTTGCTGCCCCATACTGCACCCTGGAGTAGTTAAAGACATTGTAATTTGAATGTCTTGTACTCCTTTTCCCTGAGGATTAAGGTTTATACTGTAGATCAAACCTAAATTCCATAGATCCACTGGAATCTCAGGGTCATAACATTGTTGTAATACATCTATTATTTGTTTTTTTTTATCCATCAATAGGTAATATCAGCCAGTGTCATATTGTCAAACATTGATCGTATCGAATCATTGATTCGATTAATTGGTGTACGAATAGTACACCCATCAAATTGCCCGCAATTAGAATCAAAATAACAATCAACAATCCCCATGGGGCCCTCTAGAATCTCAATAAATTTAGTCATGTTAACTTTATTAGGATTGGCTGCTAATCTATAGCCTCCAGATGGTCCCTTTATTGCTTGAACTATATTCTTTTGAGCTAACCTTTGTAAGATTTTAGCAAGAAGTTCCCTCGGGATACTATATTTAGTCGCTAATTCTTTTGCTGATGATAATTGTTCTTGATCCAATTCCTGCAAGTGTCGCAGGGCAATAAGCGCGTATTCTACTTTACGAGTAATCTTTAACATAATTAAAAGTCCAGATATATATTATACAAATAGTTTATTAAAGATCAAGAGATAAATACGATAATTTTAGTCGTATATATTTTAAATAACTTTTATCAAATCTGTCGATTTTGCTACTATTGAACCAATAATTTTCGAATCTTTATTTATAGAATTTGTATATAGTTTTGCATCATCTGCTGGAAGTGATATAAGTAGCCCACCTGAGGTTTGAGCATCTGCCATAAGAAGTTTTTTGATTGAATCAAGGGAGGGGTTAAATGATACAAAATTCCTTACATAGTCAAGGTTTCTTTTTGAACCCCCAGGTATAATCCCCGATCGAGCCAGATTAATGATATTAGGTAAAAATTTTAATTTTGAGAAATGTATTTGGGATGAAACATTACTACTTTCACACATTTCTTTCAAATGTCCTAATAAACCAAAACCAGTGATATCTGTAACGGCATGTACATTTAGTTTTTTTAAACCATCAGCAGCTTCTTTATTTAGCAAACTCATAGATTCAATAGCTTCATCAATAACAGTTTGAGGTGCGACTGCTTTTTTAATTGCTGTCGCAATAATTCCTGTGCCAAGTGGCTTTGTATATACTAATGAGTCACCAATTTGAGCACCTGAATTTTTCCACATTTTGGATTCATCTACTTCACCTGTAACAACTAGACCATACTTTGGTTCTTTATCATCTACTGAATGGCCACCCACAATGGGAATTCCTGCTTGAGCTGCTTTATCTGCACCACCTTGAAGGATCTCAGTCAGAACTGATTTTGGTAAATCATTAATTGGGAAACCAACGATATTTAGTGCAAATAAAGGTCTTCCACCCATTGCATAAATATCTGATAATGCATTAGCCGCAGCGATTTCACCAAAGTGATATGGGTCATCCACAATTGGTGTAAAAAAATCAACAGTCTGGATTAAAAGTTTGCCATCATTTATCCGTACTGCTGCAGCGTCATCAGCACCTTCAAAGTCTAAAACGACAGATTTGTGATTTTGTATTTTAAGATTACCCAAAACTTGGGCTAGGTCTTCAGGGCCTATTTTACATGCTCAACCAGAGCCATGGCTCAATGTTGTGAGTCTTATTTTTTCCCTTTTGTCCATAGTGAAATTTTTGACACCTTTAGTTTTATGATTCATCTTCAGCTAATGCAATCAGACCATCCTCTTTGTGTAGAGTAAATTCATCAGATTTATTAGGTATTAAATTGATGCCAAACATTGCCCCTTTTTTCTTTTGGTCAGCATAAAGTTGTACACCCAAGATTACTTCATCTCGCAATTGTGCAGCCTTTACGCATTCACCATATTTGATTGTAATAGATTTATTTTCAGAAAAATCAAAATAATAGGAAGCGGGTTTGATATACAGCTCACTGCCATCTGCTTGAAAAAGATCATCGTAAACGTCCAAAGCTAGTGGTTCTTCAGAGACCTGAGCCATAATCTGTGATACAAATTGATTGGAGACCATGAAATCTTCTACTCCACTATTTAATATGATATCAATATTATCACTGTCCATTACTTCTGTAATTAATTTAGGCCATTTAATTGATTTAGAGCTATCAATGGCTTTCCTCTGATCTGATAATAATATTTGGCGGATTCGAATTAATAGTGAAATGACATATGCATCCATTTCTTCAATTGTATTTCCACCAGGTGAAAGGATAATAATACTATCAAAATTTTGTGGGTTGATTTCATTTAACCTCTCTAGGTTATTCAAATCGATATGGTTTATTGAAATTTTAATATCAGGATATAATTTTATTAGATTATTTTTAAAATTATTCATTTCTGGTATTTCTTTTGAAACATAAGTAAATAATTCTGACCCATTAGGTAAATAACTACATAGTTTTTCCATAATAATTTCTGTTTTAGGAGTCCAATTCAAAAGGGCGATTCTTTGATTACGATGAGCAGTTTTTATATTGGGTATTTCTGTTATTGATGGTCTAAAAACTGGCTCATTAAAATAATGGATTGTCGAGTCATCTTCAGCAAAGACAATGAGATCATCGTCATCACGGATAGGTGTCTCTTTGGGAGGGTTGAGTATAATTTTTCCTTCAGAAGTATGTATCCCCATCGGTGTGCTGCTTTTAAATCTATACAAGCTTTCACCAAATGTTATTGAACCACCCCAACCATTTTCAGGATGATAGAAATAAAATTCATTGCCGTCAAAACCAACCATATCACCATATACAACGGAAAGTCCATTGCGACTGAGTGCTAATTGAGCAATCATTCTTGAAAGTACGCTGACTTCGTTTAATGCTTTGATTGTTCCTTTAGAAATATTTTGGGCTAAATCACGATCTCTATGAGAATGAATTTCACATACAATGGGTGGGTGTTCTTTACCATCACAAACTGCAAGAATTGACATTATAGATTTTAATACAAGAGCATCAGAAAGGTTTTTTTCTTCCTCTGGTTGCCAGTTAGCAGCACTATTAATAATAATAATAGATTTTGCTTGCCTGGCCATTACTTTTCTTAAATTATTTATATTTGTTACTACTCCAGATCTAGTTATAACACGTGTTGTTGAAAAATCTGAAATGTTATCACGAATTATATTATCCATGTATTCTTTATCATCTTCAGCAAGTATTACAATAGCAGCATCAGGCTCAGAGTCATTTGCTTCAATCAGCTCTCTAATAACTTCTAAAATTCGATCTCCAAATCCAAGAATAAGGGTATGGTTTTCCTCAAGAACAATACTGCGTCCACGACGTAGTTCATCTAATTTTGCTTCAAAAATACTAGTAATAAATGCAACCATGCTTGAGAACAGAATTAGACCGACCATGACACCAAGTATTGATGTCAATTTTGCTAACCAATTACTATCACCATCTGTCTCAGCGGCAGAGCCTTCCATCACAGCAACATAAACCCGCCAGGGGATTTCTAACCAACTGCTAAGAGTATCATCAGGAGAAATCACATTTGCAATAAGCCTAATGGAGACCATTACAAGAAAGCCCATTAGGAAAGTAAAGAGTAATGCCACAAAAATAGATGTACTACCACGCGACATAAAGTTATCTAAGGTATATCGTAGCCTTTGTCTAAAAGGATAATTTGTTTTATTGCTCATAATAAATTATTTAAAACTATTTAATGCCCCAAGATCTTAAAAAAAAATAAGAAATAAGGGTAATTAATTTGTTTTTGGATTTAAAACCACCATCCTAAATTATAAAATAACTTTTAGGACTATATCTTAAATAAACGCATATCTGAAATATTTCAATATTTATAATTAAATATAATCTTACACTAAACAATATATTTTATGGGAAAAACATTTAAAACAATTGATGAAGCAGTTATTCGGTTTGCAGGTGATTCTGGGGATGGCATGCAGTTAACTGGAGGACGCTTTACAGAAACAACAGCTATAGTAGGGAATGATCTAAGTACCCTTCCAGATTTTCCTGCAGAGATTAGGGCACCAGCTGGATCTTTAGCTGGTGTAAGTGCTTTCCAGCTTAAATTTTCATCTCGTGACATTCATACTCCAGGCGATAAGCCGGATGTTTTAGTTGCAATGAATCCTGCCGCTTTAAAGGTGCACCAAAAAGATATCATTCCTGGCGGTACTATAATTATTAATACAGATGCATTTTCAAAGAAGAATTTGAATTTTGCTGGCTATGAAACAAACCCTGTTGAAGATGGATCTCTTGATGATTATTTTGATGTTATTCTTATAGAGATGAATAAGATGGTAACTGCTGCCTGCGAAGGACTTGATTTATCAGGTAAGCTAGTCCTAAGGACTAAAAACTTTTTTGCTCTGGGTGTGTTGTTCTACATGTACGATAGACCTTTGGATGCAACGGAAGCTTGGTTAAAGAAAAAGTTTTTTGGGAAGGATGCAATTATTGAAGCTAATACAAGGTCAATGCATGCTGGTTACAATTATGCAGATACAACAGAAATATTTCAAACTCGTTTCAAAGTAGAGAAAGCATCGCTACCATCTGGGGTGTATAGAAATATAAATGGCAATTATGCAACATCGTTAGGTTTATTAGCAGCATCTGAAAAATCTGGACTAGATCTTTTCCTTGGCAGTTACCCTATTACACCTGCAAGTGATATACTACATACACTATCATCATGGAAAAATTTTGGCGTAAAGACTTTTCAGGCTGAGGATGAGATTGCTGGTGTAACATCTGCAATTGGTGCAGCTTACACAGGTAATTTGGCAGTCACAACAACTTCGGGGCCAGGTATTGCTCTAAAAGGTGAAGCAATTGGTCTGGCAATTATGACGGAATTACCTTTAGTTGTAATCAATGTTCAAAGAGGAGGCCCTAGTACGGGTTTACCAACAAAAACAGAACAATCAGATTTAAATCAAGCACTCTACGGCCGAAATGGAGAAGCTCCAATGCCTGTAATTGCAGCTGCGACACCTGGGGATTGCTTCTATGCTGCTTATGAAGCTTGCAAAGCCGCTGTAAAACACATGACCCCTGTTATGTTATTGAGTGATGGCTATCTTGCAAATGGGTCTGAACCTTGGAAGATTCCTCAAGTAGATAATCTTGAGAATTTTGATGTGAAATTTGCGGAGATGCCTAACGCGGATGGAGATTTCTTACCTTATTTGAGAGATGAAAATACATTAGCAAGACCTTGGGCTGTACCTGGGACTGCCAGATTGGAGCATAGAGTAGGTGGTATAGAAACCGCTGAGAATACAGGACATGTGAGCTATGACCCAGAAAATCATCATAGAATGGTTACCCTACGACAGGAAAAAGTCAACCGTATCCAAAATGATATTCCTGAGACAAAGGTTTTTGGTGAAAGCAATGGTGATCTGCTTATTCTGAGTTGGGGTGGAACTTTTGGTGCTTGCAGATCAGCTTCTGAAACATTGCAGGATGATGGATATAAAGTATCTCATGTGCATTTACGTTGGATCAGTCCACTACCAAAAGATTTAGGTGAAATTTTAATTCATTTTAATCATGTGTTAATTCCTGAAATTAATCTTGGTCAATTATTAAGATTAATCCGATCGGAATATCTAGTAGATGCAAAAGGTTTAAACCTTGTAAGAGGTCGACCTATCGGTTCAGCAACTATCATTGAGACTATTAAACAAACTTTAGGATAAAAAACTTATGAGTAAAGTAGAAGCACCACAATTGACAAAAAAAGATTTTGTTTCAGATCAAGCAGTGCGTTGGTGTCCAGGATGCGGAGATTATGCAATTCTAGCTCAGGCTCAAAAACAAATGCCTACCTTTGGCAGAAAGCGTGAAGAATTTGTCTTTGTTTCGGGTATTGGTTGTTCAAGCCGGTTCCCTTATTATATGGATACCTATGGCTTTCACTCAATCCATGGAAGAGCTCCCGCAGTTGCCACCGGAGTAAAAATAGCAAACCCTGATCTTTCTGTGTGGGTTGTTACGGGTGATGGTGATGGGCTATCTATTGGAGGTAATCATTTTATGCATGCCCTTCGCAGGAATATGGATTTAAATATATTAATGTTTAATAATAGAATATATGGATTAACAAAAGGTCAATATTCACCTACTTCTGAAGTTGGTAAGGTGACAAAAGCTTCACCCTATGGTTCAATTGATAATCCTTTGAATCCTCCATCTCTTGCGCTAGGTGCGCAAGCTACATTTGTCGCTAGGACTATTGACCGTTGGCAGAAACATATGGCAGAAATGATGGAGAGGTCATATCATCATGATGGTGGGTCTTTTATTGAAATATACCAAAATTGCAATATTTTTAATGATGGTGCATTTGAAGATTATACAGGATCAGAGAAATTGGATAATGTTATTGAACTAAAAAATGGTGAGCCAATGCTATTTGCAAAAGAGACAAAAGGTCTGAAGTTAGAAGGATCTAAGGCGATAGTTGTTGATATGGGAAAGTATAGTGTAGATGATATTCTAGTTCACGATGAAACCGATCTTGAACTTGCTCATATAATAGCGAATTGGACATTAAACCCTAACTTACCTGAACCGATAGGCGTTATTTACTCTATTGATAAACCAACTTATAACCAAGATATGATTGACCAAATCAATTACGCTAAAGGAAAAAAAGGGGATGGTAAAGTCCAAGATTTGCTTAATGCTGGAGATACCTGGACAGTAGATTAACAATGAGCACACGCACTGAGAGTGATAGTCTAGGAAAAGTTGAGGTGCCATCAGATCGCTATTATGGTGCCCAAACACAAAGGTCTTTTGAAAATTTTAAAATAGGTGATGAAAAGTTCTCTAGGGAATTTATTAGAGCGTATGGTATTCTTAAAAAAGCAGCAGCAACAGTTAATCATAGTTTTGGTAATCTGGAGCAGCCTGTTCTTAATGCAATTCACCAAGCTTCAGATGAAGTAATTAACGGCAAATTGGACGCACATTTTCCCTTGGTAGTCTGGCAAACAGGAAGTGGAACCCAAACAAATATGAACTTTAATGAAGTTATTGCGAATAGGTCTATAGAGATCATGGGAGGTACTCTAGGTAATAAGAGCCCTGTCCATCCCAATGATCATGTAAATATGAGCCAATCTACTAATGATACCTTCCCTACAGCAATCAATATAGCTGTTTCAGAGACTGTTAATCATCAATTAATCCCTGCTTTAAAAGGTCTCAGAAATTCGCTAAATAAAAAAGCCACTGAGTTTGAATCCATTATCAAGTTAGGCCGTACACACCTCCAAGATGCAACACCCTTAAGCTTGGGGCAAGAATTCTCAGGTTATGTTTCAGCAATAGATCATGGGTTGAGTCGTCTTAAAAAATCATTAGATCATTGTTATGAAATAGCAATGGGTGGAACGGCCGTTGGCACAGGCATTAATTCAACATTGGGTTTTGCCGAAGAAATTGCAAAGGAAATTTCCAACCTAACAGGTCTCCCATTTAGAACTGCTCCCAATAAATTTGAGGCATTAGGTGGGCAGGATTGTATAGTTGCATTATCAGGTTCTTTAAAAGTTATTTCATGTTCATTATTTAAAATTGCAAATGATTTACGTTGGTTAGCAAGCGGGCCAAGAAGTGGTATTGGAGAAATTACTTTGCCTGCTAATGAACCTGGATCATCAATAATGCCAGGTAAGGTAAATCCAACGCAGTGTGAGGCTATGACTATGCTTTGTACGCAGGTTATGGGAAATGATACAACTATAACAGTTGCTGGTGCATCAGGGAATTTTGAGCTGAATGTTTATAGGCCGGTTCTTGCCTATAATATATTACAATCTATACGATTACTAACTGATGGTACTAATTCATTTGTAAAAAATGCAATTAATGGCATTAGGCCAAATAAACAACGTATTGAAAATAATCTATTTAATTCTTTGATGCTTGTAACAGCATTAAATCCTCATATTGGTTATGATAAAGCTGCAAAAGTAGCTAAAAAAGCCTATAATGATCAGACTACATTAAGAGAGGCAATTGTTGAACTGGGCTATTTATCAGGTGAAGAATTTGATCGTTTTGTTAAACCTGAAGAAATGATCTATCCTAAAGAAAAAGACTGAATCAATTATTTATAATAACATTAACCTATATTCCTTTCAATATCTTATTTTTGGATACCAAGGAGTAAAGTATATTTCTTAATAATGCAACCAACCATTAATTTAAAAAAGATTATTATACACTGTTTTCTTATTGTCTTGGCAGGGTTAATAACAGTAGTGGCTTTTATTATTTTTATATCAAGAGATCTTCCTTCTCTTGAACAGCTTGAAAATTATGATCCAGATTTAGTTACTCGTATTTATTCTTCTGATGGAAAAGTATTAAATGAATTATTTGTTCAAAAAAGAGTATTTATTGAGTTGGATAAGATTCCTGAGCATATGCAATTGGCTCTTGTATCTTCAGAAGACAGGAAGTTCTTTAAACATTGGGGTTTATCAATTAGAAGTGTTGCTCGTGCAATTATGATCAATACGTTATCTCTGAGTTACCGTCAGGGCTTTTCTACATTAACTCAGCAGTTAGCTAGAAACCTTTATAAATCTGTAGGTTTTGAAGATAGTATTTTAAGGAAACTGAAGGAGGTAATTACGGCAATTCAGATTGAAAGAACATATACAAAGGATGAAATTATTGAAATGTATTTAAATACAGTACATTTTGGGCATGGAACTTATGGAGTAGAAGCTGCGACAAAACGGTTTTTTGGTAAAGAATCGCAGTATTTGGATATTGATGAATCAGCTCTGCTTGTAGGACTCCTACCTGCTCCAGCAAGTTATTCTCCGATTCATCACCCAGACCGTGCAATTCGTCGTCGAAATACAGTATTAAGGTTAATGCGGGATCAGAATTACATCACTAAGAATGAATATCAAGAAAATAGAGCAAAATCATTAGAATCAATTCAATACACACCAAAAAGAGGAAGTGCTCCCTATTTTACTGAATATGTTAGAAGAATTCTAGAAAAGCAAGATACTGCTCTTAATATCAATATCTACAGAGACGGATTGAAAATTTATACCACTTTGGATTCAAGACTACAAGCAATTGCTGAACAAGCAGTGATAGAAGCAGTAATAGATGATCAAAAACGTTTAAATAAGCGACTATTTAATAACAGAGATGAATTTGAAAATTTAGCATATTTAACTGTATATCCTGAAGATAGTCTAAAAATCATGATGGAAGGTGGTGCTCAATTGTATAAGGATTTGAGGGATAAACTTCTTGTTCAATGTGCTTTTGTCGCATTGGATCCTAACACTGGTGGAATCTTAGCAATGGTGGGTGGTAGACCTGACTACCATGATCAATACAATCGCGCTGTTCAAGCAAAACGTCAACCCGGTTCAGTCTTCAAACCATTTGTTTATACAACAGCATTAGATAATGGTTATCCAGTTACGGAACAACTGCTTAACCAACCGGTGGTATTGAATATACAGAATATGGATGGGACTTGGGTAAAATGGAAACCTCAGAATTATGATGGGAGTACAGGTGGTTTAACAACCTTTCGTGAGGGTTTAAGAAAATCATTAAATCTTATTTCAGTAAGGATGGTACAACAAGATATTGCCCCCGCTGAACAAGTTAAACAGATGGCAAAAAGAATGGGTATAAATACTGATATCAGAGCTGTTGATGCTATCGCATTAGGAACTTCGGAGGTTTATCCGATAGAAATAGTTTCTGCTTATTCAGCCCTTTCTAATAAAGGTGTTTACTCCAAACCTTTTGCAATTACAAAGATAGAAGATAGATATGGAAATGTAGTTAAAGAATATTTTCCCGATAGGAAAGAAGTTCTGAGTGAAGAAACTGCATATTTAATGACAAGTTTAATGCAAACAGTTATGGATAGAGGTACTGGAGGTAGTGCTCGCTGGAAATATAAGTTTAACCGTCCAGCTGCTGGAAAGACGGGAACCACGCAGGGATGGAGTGATGCTTGGTTTGTTGGCTTTACTCCTCAAATTGCTGCAGGTTGTTGGTTTGGTGTAGATGATTTTAAAGTTCCTCTTGGCCCTGGTCAGGATGGTAGCAAAGCAGCATTGCCAGCTTGGGCAAAATTTATGAAAGGCGCCCATGATACACTTGATTTTGCAATTGAAAACTTTGATAAACCTGCGGGTATTTTAGATAAGGAAATTTGTAGTGTTACAAAGAGAGTTCCTCTACCAGCATGTCCTGTTGAGGTAGAGATATTTAAAAATGGGACAGAGCCTATGCAAAGGTGTAAGGTTCATCGGACTATTTAACCATTCTATAGGATTAATTCTAGTGGCTTTCCTTTATTTCCAATATTGAATGTATCAAGTAATAAATGGGAAACTTTTTCTAGACGAATTAAATCAGAATTAAATACACGATATAAGGGGTCATTGTATTTTACCTCATCACCTACCTTTTTATAGAATTCAATTCCAGCAGTATAATCTAGTTTATCATCAGGTTTTTTATAGCCACATCCGAGATCTAAAAGTGCCCACCCTATCTTTTCAGTATCCATAAAATTAATTATACCACTCTTATTAGAGTGCACCAATTGTTCATATTTTGGTTTTGTGATATTTTTAAAATCGTCTAATTGTCCTCCCTGTAAATTCACCATTGACTTGAAATATTTCAGAGCTTTTTTCGAATCTATTAATGCTTGCATTTTTTTTAGGGCAGCATTTTTATCATTTACTATGCCTGCCTGTAAAAATAAGTGTGATCCTAATTCAAAAGTTATTCTCATGGTATCATTAGGCCCATTTCCATTGAGACATTCAAGCGCTTCAGTTACTTCACATGCGAGACCTGCAAATCTTCCAAGGGGCTGATCCATGCTACTGAAAACTATGTTTATTTTTATATCATAGAATGTCCCAATATTTGTAATAAGCCTACCCAAACTAATAGCGTCTTTTTTTGTTTTTAAAAATGCACCATTTCCTATTTTTATATCCATAACTAAACCTTGAATACCTTCTGCAATTTTCTTACTTAAGATTGAACTACAAATCAGCGGCAATGAAGGTACGGTACCAGTAAGGTTTCTTAAGGAATAGATTTTTTTGTCTGCTGGAGCAATTTTATTTGATTGTACAACGATTGCACATCTATTTTTAATTATCCAGTCTTTGAATACCTCCATTGATGGATTAGTATTTATATTAGGTATCGATTCAATTTTATCCACTGTTCCACCTGTAAAGCCTAATCCTCGTCCAGCGATCATTGGAATTTTTAATCCACCAGCAGCCATTAACGGAGCTAATATAAGAGATACTTTATCTCCAATACCCCCAGTAGAATGTTTATCAGCAATATATTCTTTAGAGTTTTCAAAATTTAGAATTGAACCAGATTGAAGCATTACATCTAATAAAACAAAGGTCTCACGATCGGACATTCCCTTGAAATAAATTGCCATGAGCAATGCTGACATTTGAGAATCAGTTATAGATCCAGATAAATACTCTTTAATGAAATAATTTAATTCATTTTTACTAAGTGCTTGACCATCTCGTTTTTTTGAAATTATATCTGCAGGGATCAAATTGTACTCCTATTTTTAAAAAAAGAAAAAATTGAAGAGGGAGCTCGTTCACGTATTGTATATATTATAAGATATATTGCAATTGGCAAAAATACTAGATTGGGAGTCCACATACCTATTCCTGGAGAAACAAAATTTCTGTCTGCTAGTTCTTCACCTATTATAAGAAGAATATAGTATAATAGAAAAAAACCAATACTGAAGGATGTACTTACCGCAAAACCACCACGCTTTGCCATGACACCTAAAGGTGCACCTAGAAGGACAAATAAAATACAGGCTATTGGGATAGAAAATTTTTTGTGAGCTTCAACAGAATATTTATTACGCCCTTTTTTATAGCTTGTAATAAGAGCAAATTCATTTTTCAATTGGCGCTCCAAACTACGCAATTGCCTGTTTTTTTTATTTATTGCACCTTTTAGAATGTTTGTATCTGATCTGATTGAATCTTGCGTCATTTTTATAATTTTTAATCCATTTTCTAGAGAATTAGGTGAAATACTATCTCCAATAGTTCTGTAAAATGCCCCCATAATCCGAGTATTTACAACTCTTAGTTTATTCTCGTAGCTCCCAATTTTATCAAAAATCATGGGTATTGTCATTTCTCTATCAGTTCTGTTAGATGAATCTCTTCGATTTAAAAGGATATCATCGGCAGGGATGAGAATCCGATGCTCATCAAATATAATTCGACGGTAATTAGAATAATCCCTGTTTTCAAGTTCATGAATTTCACCATCATATAATGTTAGCAAAAAAGCATCTGCTAATGTTGAGAGGTTACCAGTTTTAGAATATATGCTAGTTTGAGATTCTTTCTGACCTTTAGAAAAAATGCGAACATCAGACATAACGTCCCCTTCCTTATCACTGATAATCATACTGTAATCAGGAATATTATCCAGAAAAATTCCAGGTTCTATATTGATATCCGGTCTTTTTCGATAGATATCTCCTGAAAGTAAACGAGCCTTAAAATTCATTTCTGGGAGTATTAGATTATTAAATGTTATTAGGAATAGGGCAATAATTGTACCAAACAATAAAGGTGAACGCAGGATCATTAAAAACCCAATTCCGGAAGACCTCATTGCATTAATTTCATTGTCTTCAGATAATTTCCCAAAAGTTGCCAAGGTTGCTAAAAGAACGGCCATGGGCACTGATAATGCAATAATCCATGCAAGATTTAAAAATAAATATTCTAAGATTACTAGAATATCAAGGCCTTTGCCGAGGAATCGATCAACAGCTCTTAATAAAAAATTAATGAAAAGTAGAAAGGTGATAATTAATAAGGAAATGATAAATGGTAGAATCATTTCGCGAATAAGATATTTATCAATAAGACGCATACTTAAAATTACAATTATACTATCTTTAATTATTATTCAAATAAGTAATTTGCTTAAGTTAATTTTCTTCGAAACCGTATAGAAGTATAATAACTTCCCCTGCTTTAATTCAGCTGAAAGTTGGACTAAAGTTGCATGGTGGGTGTAGCTCAGTTGGTTAGAGCACCTGGTTGTGGCCCAGGAGGTCGTGGGTTCAATT
>CAZEER010000032.1:0-24585 GCA_964511215.1 uncultured bacterium
ATAGATATAATGGATATTTTATTTATTACTGATATGTCATCAGGCTATGGATATGATCCGACACCTCCTGCTGATTACAATCTTGATGGATCAGTAAATATTTCAGATGTTATTCTTCTGGTGACCTATATCATCAGTAATTAGTATTTTTTAATCAGCTTAATTTGTATGGAATTAAGTGTCTGTGTTGCTTGTTTTTGTATAGTATAAATTATTGTACTATCTTACCACTATGAATCGTAACAAATCACAATCCCCGATTCGTGAATGGTTTATTAGTCAAGCATTAAATCATTCTAAAAGAACAATAATAATTTCCATTTTATTGACTCTGGTTATAGGGTCAGGTCTACGTTTTCTCGTTATGGATGATGATATGATGAAAATGCTGCCAAATGATTTGGATTCAAAAATCACTTGGGATGCAATACAGGATGAATTTGGTAGTACAGATATTATTTTTATAGCTTTTGGATTTGAGGGGCAATCAATTTTTTCACCAAAAGCCCTAGCAGATTTGTGGGCATTATCAGAAGAATTAAATGCTTCACCAAGTATTAAAGATGTTGCAAACATTTCCACTGGAACTCGTATTGATCAGATTGATGGTTTTATGGAGATAGATGATTTACAACCCAGTCAAAATCTTAGCCAAAAGGATATTAATAAAATAATAAAATACCTCAATAAAAATCCGAATCAAAAAAATCAACTTGTTAGCCGTAATGGAGAATATTTTCTTACAATAGTTCAACCATATGATGAAATAGGCTTAGATCAATTTAGAAATGCAGTGGTAACTATAGGTGATGCAACTTTAGAAGGTTATGAAATTCACTATGGTGGAACTGCATATATTACTGGATCAATCCCAAAACTTATACGGGAAGATATCCAAACCTTAGTAAAGGTAGGGATGCTGATTATGGTTGCCATACTTCTGTTAAATCTTAGGAATCTTTCAGCTGTTGGAATGGTCATGATGGTTATTATATCATCATTAATAGCTATGATGGGATTTATGGGATGGGCTTACAGATTAACAGGTTCAGACAAATTTTTATTTGCAATATTAAATACATCTATGCCAATTATATTGCTTACAATTGCTAATTCTGATGGTGTCCATGTTATTACAAAATTTTTCCGTGAAATGAGAAAAGAGAAGGATGTTAGAAATGCAGTTGCATCAAGCATGGAATCATTATTGACTCCGATTTTTTTAACTAGTTTAACAACTATTGCGGCATTTTTAACAATGACTTCCTCACCCCTAGAGCCCCTTGTAGGATATGGTGTATCCATTTCTGTAGGAATTGCGTGGGCATGGCTTATGAGTTCGTTGATGCTGCCATCAGTTATAAGTCTAAAAAAATGGGATAAACAATCCAAAGCGATAATTAATGCAAGCCCATTTGAAAAGTTGATTAGTAGAATTGCTACTATCGTTATAAAGTATCCTAAATATGTATTTGGAATCGGGGTGTTGTTAGTTTTTATTGGTTTTTCAGGATTGTATAAAATTACAGTAGATGTAAATCTAGCAAGTTTTTTCAAACCTGGAACAGAAATTCGTGATAGTATGGATTTTATGGATGATGAAATGAGTGGGACACTGGATTTAAGAGTACGAGTCGAAGGAGATGTCAAAGATCCAGAGCTATTACAAAAAATTGAATCATTACAAGGGTTTATCAAAGAAAAGGATAATGTTGTGGTTACATACTCTATCGCGGATATCGTCAAACAAATGCATCGCACGGTTATGAATGATAATAAAAATTACGAGTTTATTCCCGAAGAGAGAGAAAAAGTTAATAATCTATTTACTATGTATTCTATGTCTGGAGATCCTGGGGATTTTTCCAGTTTGGTTGATTATGATTACTCATCAGCATTGATTACAGCATTGAGTACAGTAATTAGTACTGAAGATGTTTTTTCATTTGTTGAGGAAACTAAAAAATATATTGATGATCATTTTAATACATATGGCAAGGTAGATGTGACAGGTGTTATTGTTGTACTAAGGGACATGGTGGTTTTAGTAATCCAATCTTCAATTTTAAGTATCCTTATATCCTTGATTTTAATAGGGGTAATTGCAGGATTATTTTTTAATCGTCTTCTGTGGGGTCTCCTTGCGGTGGTTCCATTGACAGGAGCTGTTGTCCTAAATTTTGGGCTTATGGGGCATTTTAGTATTACCTTAAATCACATAACTGCGATTTTATCATCAATAATAATTGGAGTAGGCGTAGATTTTGCCATACATTTTATTTCACAATTTCGGAATCTTTCAAATTGCACTGCACCAGAAAAACTGAGTTACGATGTTATTCAGGATGTGGGCTATCCCATTATTTTAGATGCTGGATCTAATATGGGATTTGGAGCATTACTATTTTCCGCATTTATTCCAGTCCAATATATAGGAGGGTTAATGGTCTTTGCTATGTTATCTACATCATTAGGCACTTTAATTTTATTAGCATCTCTTACTGAGTTATTAAAGTATCATTTAGTTGCAAATGAAAATTAAAATTTTAATTATATTTATTTATCCATTCATTCTAGTAGCACAATCAGGGATGGAAATAGCTTCGATGTTAGACAAGAAACCAGCACCATATAATCTTGTTAATAATATCAGGATGATCCTTACAAACTCGAAAGGAAAGTCTCGCATAAATACAATGATGTCAAAATCAATAAATAAAAATAAAAAACAAATAATCTGGTTTTTAGAGCCTAAAGATGATAGGGGTGTTTCATTTTTAAAAATTGAGCATGATGATAGAGATGATGCCATGCGCATGTGGTTACCAGCATTTAAAAAAGTACGACGTATCTCAGCGAAGAAGAAAGGTGATGCTTTTATGGGATCTGATCTTAGTTTTGAAGATTTATCGAGTCGTGAATTAATAAATAATAATTATAGTCGTTTAGAAGATGAAATGTTAGATAATCAATCCTGTTATGTTTTGGAAACCATTCCAAAAAAAGTAGCGAGATCATCTTATTCAAAACATATCTCATGGATTGATAAAAACACCATTAATCTTTTAAAAGAACATTCTTATAATAAAAGGGGAGAACTGAAAAAAGAAAAAGACTTCCACTATGATATAATTAGCAATTATCAAATATTAAAACGTGTTTTTGTAAAAGATGTTCTGGATCAGCATACTACAGAAGTAATTTTCTCAGAAATAAAAATAGATGTTGAGTTGAATGAAAATTTATTCCATGAAAAAAATCTAAAACGTATTCCTAGAGAATAATATTTTCTAGAGACTTAATTCCGTAGAGGTTTACCTTTTTTTAACATATACCTAATTCGATCCTGAGAAAGTTTTTCGCCAGCTAATGAAACAAATGCTTCGCGCTCAATATCTAAAATATATTGTTCATCCACAGATTTTGTAAGACCGGCCTTATCACCACCAGTTAATACATAAGCGAGTTTTTTCCCGATCTTCATATCGTGCTCTGATATTTTACCTTGCATTTTAAATCCTTTTAGCGCCATTGCCATTGCAGTTCTTCCGCCAACACCAGGAAGTTTTAAGTCGTCCCTATAAGTTGGTGGATTATAGCCATCTGCTAGTTCTATTGCTTTGTTTTTTGCGGCTTGAATTTGATAGGTTCTATTTAGAATAACGGTATCATCCTTTTTAAGATAACCGAGGTGTTTTGCTTCATCAGCACTTGTCGCAATTTTAGCAAAACCAACGGTCTCAAAGGCTTTTTGTATTTTTTGAAATGCACCCATTCTGCCAGTTCTTCCATCTAATGAGTTTAATATCATTCTCAGGTTACCACCACCACCAGGTATGAGTCCGACACCTACTTCTACAAGTCCCATATATGTTTCCGCCGCTGCAATCCTGTGGGCAGCTGGCTGTACCATTTCGACACCACCACCAAGTGTAAGTTGGAATGGAGCTGCTACGATTGGACCTTTTGAGAATCTTATTCTCTGAGTAGTGTCCTGCATTGTTTTAACTGCAAAATCCAATGCTTCCCATTGATTATTTTGGCTCAGTTCTAGGAGTAGGTTTAAATTCGCACCAGCAGAAAAATTTGCTCCCTGATGACCTAAAACCATTGCACGGTAATTGCCTTCTTCTATGAGATCGATTGCCATGTTTATCATCTCTATATAGGAACTATCAATAGGATGTAGAGTTGGTTGGAGTATAGAGTGAAACTCTACATTTAATACTCCATCACCAAGGTCATTAACACTTGCACTTAGGTCTCTTTTAATTGTATTCCCTGAAGATTTATGAATAGCGATATTGAATACGTTTGGATTTTTTTCAATTCGAACAGGTTCTTTTTTGATTGGACACCAATATGTTTGATAACCATTATTAATTGTATAAAAATTTTCTCGGCCTGAGTCTAGCATCTCTAGAACCCATGTGGGCACCTTTTTGCCTTCGCCTACCATACGATCAACAGATCTAGTAACGCCAATTGCGTCCCATCCTTCGAAAGGACCTGCTTCCCATCCAAAACCCCATTTCATTGCATTGTCAATATTAATGATATCATCAGAAATTTCAGGTATCCGGTTTGCGCTGTAGATAAGTGTTTTTGCTGTGACTTCCCAAAAATATTTACTTCCGCGATCATTACCATAACATAGAGCAGTCATTTTATCAACCAACTTTTGTCTATCTTTAGCAATTCGAAAACAGTCAAAACGGACCGGTGACATCGGTGTATATTCCCCTGTTTTTAGATTGACTGAGTGGATTGATCGATCTTCATTTTTCTTATAGAAACCGGCTTTAGTTTTTTGACCTAAACGATTTGATTTTATTAGTGTGTCCAAAATATTAGGGATTTGAAATATATCACGCTCTTCGTCCTCTATCGCTTTTTCATAAGTTGTTAGAGAGACATTTTTCAGTGTATCCAATCCAACTATATCAGCAGTTCGGAAAGTAGCACTTTTGGGTCTGCCTGATATGGGACCGGTGAGTTTGTCTACTTCTTCCACTGAAAGTTCATTTTTGATAGCGAGTTTAACCGCTGTCATCATGCCAAAAACGCCAATCCGATTACCAATAAAGTTGGGTGTATCCTTGGCGTGTACGATTCCTTTACCTAATATAGATTCTCCAAATTCAATCATAGAATTATAAGTTTCTTCGGATGTCTCTTTTCCACGAACTAGTTCCAATAGTTGCATATATCTGGGTGGATTAAAAAAATGGGTAATCATGAATCGTTGTCGAACTTCTTTAGGTAGTGAAACTGTTAGGTCACTTAAGGGGATGCCAGATGTGTTTGAGGTAAGGAGTGCTGTGTTTTTTAAGTGAGGCAAGAGTTTTTGATAAACTTTTTCTTTTATATCTAATCTTTCAACAACTGCTTCTAGAACCCAGTCTACCTCACCGATTTTTGCTAAATCATTATCATAGGTGCACGGTGTAACCAGGCTTGCATTTTTAGGTTTATAAAGTGGTGTCGGTTTTAATGAAGATAGAGATTCTTTTCCCTTAAGAGCTAGTTCCATGCTTATATCAAATAAATAAGATGGGATACCTGCATTACTTAAATGGCCTGCTATCTGGGCACCCATCACTCCAGAACCAAGAACCGCAACTCGTTCAAAATTTTTTGGCATAGCTTAAATCCTTTCTATAATTGTAGCAATACCTTGGCCTGAACCAATACACATGGTTGCCAAACCTAATGTTGCATTTTGTTGTTCTAAAACATTAACCAGAGTTGTAATAATTCTTGCTCCTGAGCACCCAAGCGGATGACCGAGTGCAATTGCTCCTCCATTAAGATTAACTTTATTTTTATCCCATTTCCCGCTCTGTATAACAAAAAGGGCTTGGGCAGCAAAAGCTTCATTCAATTCAATGACGTCAATATCCTCTAAAGTTATTCCTGCATTTTTAAGTACTTTTTCTGTAGCAGGGATAGGACCCTTACCCATTTTTTTCCAATCTAGACCTACAATCGATCTTCCTTTTATTGATGCTCGTATTTTTAATCCATTAGTATCAGCAAATTTACGACTTGTTATTAGTAGTGCTGAAGCGCCTATTGATATTGGGCTAGATGTGGCTGCCGTTATTGAACCATTTTCTAAAAAAGATGGACTTAGGCTTTTAATTTTTTCTAGGTCAGGCTCTCTTGGTCCTTCATCTTTATCGATAGTATTTTCACCATATATATCGATTGAAATGACTTCATTATCAAATCTACCATTTTCCCATGCTTCCATTGCTTTTCGGTGAGAATTAATAGCAAATATTTCCTGATCATCACGAGAAATAGTTCCCTCAGCCGCAAGAATTTCTGCTGTCTCACCCATACCAATATAATATTCTAATTCAGCAAGATCTGGATGAAAATCAGGGTTGAATCCCCCCATAGGTACAGAGAACATGTCTTCCACACCAGATGCAATACCTGCCTCGATGTCTCCACTTTCAATTTTTGTACTTATTTGATGTACGGCGTCCATGGATGATCCACAGAATCTATTTACTACTGATCCTCCAGATGTTTCAGGTATACCTGCGAGGATAGCAACACCTTTAGCCATTAGCATTCCCTGTGGACCTTCAGGGAATGCACAACCTAGAATAAGATCTTCAACCTTTTTTGGGTCGAACTTTTTGTTTCTTACTAATAAAGATTTTACTACTTGAGCAGTTAAGTCATCAGGACGAATGCCAACCAAATTACCATTTTTTATTCCAATCGGAGATCGAACTGCATCAATAATGACGGCTTCAGACATAATTAATTACCTATTATCTTTTTTCACGGTTATACAGAAAGTTGCAAAGATCGAGATCAGAAAGATCTATTTGCGAGATATTCCTATGAGATCGATCTCTACCTACTTTTAATAATTTTTTAAATTTTGATTTTTTCATAGTGTACTCCTTAAGCTAGTTAGAATGGATATTTATTTTGTTGAAACATAAAATTGCCGAGTTTCTTTTTTAGTGTGATTGTATCTGTTTTTAAAGCCATCATTATTTTTAGTTTTTCAATTGGCTTTTGAATGTTTTCTGGTACAGTTTTAGTAAAAATTTTATTTAAACACTTATTGCTCATTAATGCAATATCTAATAGTGATTCTGCAACGTCAATCTTGGCGATAATGTATGTCATCTTAGAAGGATTATTTGAAGAAAGATTTTGCTGAACGCGAGAGACTACTGATTCGGCTGTAAAGATATTTGTAAATATATCTGCAAGTATTTCACTTAGCTGCTGCTCATGTTTTAGGTCTTGTCCATATTCGCAGAGAGCTTCTTGGAAAATTAGAGCAGTTAATTTCTTTGCTGCTTCTAAAGCTTGTCTCTCTTCTGCCAATGGGTCATCTGGATCCGACTCAATCTTTGAATTGGAAAATTGTTCTAAATTTTTGAGGAAATCTCTTAATGAAATTTCTTCCATCAATACTTTTTTCATCATATATCCTGTGATAATTGCGCGATTAATCTCATTGGTTCCTTCCCAGATCTGATTAATACGATCATCTCGATAGGCCATTGCCAAAGGATATTCTTCTATAAACCCATATCCACCAAATATCTGAAGACAATGATCAACGACCATGGATGATGTTTCACTACCATAGACTTTTGCCATAGAAGCCTCCACCGCAAATCGTTCCATGGCTTTGCCCATCTTTTTATAATAATCGGGGTCAGACTTATCTAACTCATCGATTGAATCCTGAATCATACCAACGGTTCTGTATAACATAGTATCAGCAACATATGTTTGTACAGTTGAATCAGCAATTTTTCCTATTATGGAATCAAAATTAGCAATTGGTTGGCCAAACTGTCTTCTCTCGAGCGCATATTGCATTGTTTTTTCGATAGCAAGCTTTGATCCACCCACACTTGCGGCACCTAATTTATATCTACCTATATTCAGAGCATTAAATGCAATTGCAGCACCTTCCCCAATTTTATAGAGAAGGTTTTTGACAGGAATTTTGGCATTGTCAAACTTTAAGGATGTTGTTGATGAACCTTTCATACCCATCTTCTTTTCTTCATTTCCAATAGAAAAACCTTCTGTGTTGCGCTCAACAATAAATCCAGAGAATTGATCCCCATCTATTTGTGCAAGTATAGTGTATATATCTGCCCAACCACCATTACTGATAAACTGTTTCTCCCCATTTAAAATATAATGTTTTCCATCTTCAGAAAGGGTAGCGGTTGTCTTTGCAGAAAGTGCATCTGATCCAGAAGATGGCTCAGTTAAACCATATGCTGCTATCCATTCTCCGGTCATTAGTTTAGGCAAATATTTCTTTTTTTGTTCTGGTGTACCAAAAAATACAATTCCCAGAGTACCTATCCCAGTTTGGACCCCAAAAGTACAACCAAAAGAAGCAGAGCCACTTCTGCCAACACCTTCAGTAACAAGACATGCCGTGATTTTATCTAGTTCAGTGCCTCCATATTGTTCGGGAGTGTCAATACCAATAAGACCTAACTCTCCCATTTCACGCAGGATTTTTCTACTAAGATCTTCGTCTAATTTTTCTATTTTTTTAATATTTGGATATATTTTATCCTGAGCATAATTCAATATCATTTGTTCAATTTCTTTATGCTCATCACTGAACATTTCCCTACAGAAGATTTTTTTTAGTGCGGTTGGGGCCACAAGCCATTGGCCTCCAGTTTTTAGATCCAGTATTTCTCTGATATTCATTTTCAACTCTTTTTCTTTAGCCCATTAAGGATGAATTCTGAAATTGTTTCTATATACTCATGTGCTTCGACACCCGATTTATCGAATAAAGTAAACCAGTGAATTCCTTCAATATTAATTAAGATTGATAGAGCAGTAATCCTAGGGTCTACTTTTTTAAATTCGTTGGTATTGATACCTTTTTTGATAATCTCAATAATATATTCTAAAAAATGAGAATAGATTTCTTGGAGTTTTAAGTTAAAGTCAGGATCCAATCCAGACATTCTCCAAAATTCAACTAAAATCTTAAAAGTGGCAGGATTTTTATCGAATTGATGTATAAAATAATTGAAAAGAGTTTTAAGCTGTTTAGATGCCGATTTTTCAGTTTGTAGACTATCTAAGACTCCTTTGTTATATTCTTTATACCAATAATCAACCAGAGAAAGGTAGACATCTTTTTTTGACTTGAAGTACCAGTAAATAGTTCCTTTAGAAAGTTCAGCTTTATCGACAATATCATCCATACGACTCTGGTCATAGCCTTTTGATACAACTACAGACTGCGCAGCATTCATTATTTGTTCTTTTCTTAGATTTTGTAATTTGTTACTCATTTATAAATCCTATACCGACCAGTCGGTCAATATTACTATTATTCAGTAGTATTATACAACCTATAATATTAATTAATTATTGTTGTAAAAATTAAAAATCATATTTAATATTTATTGAGACCTAGTCTCATTAACAATAAAATTTGTACTCTAGGGGGCTCTTTTAACTTTTTACCCTTGTTCCGAAATCCAAGGACCTGAATCCAAAAAAAATATTGAGCCCCTGAAAATTTATCAAATGGCAGAATTAATTATAGTTTTTAGAGAAGTTCTTGAAGCATCCCTGATAGTTGGGATCCTCTATACTTATTTAAGCAAAATCGGACAGGTAAGTGCGATTATAAAACTTTGGCAGGGTGTTTTAGTTGCCCTTGCACTAAGTCTCATAGGGTCTATACTATTTCAAAAACTTGCTGGTGGTTTCCATGGACAAGCAGAAAAACTGTTTGAAGGTGTTGTTATGATTGTTGCTGCCGGTGTATTGGGTACAATGATTATTTGGATGGCAAAAAATAGAAATATCGCTGAAGAGCTTGAGTCTAAAGCTGCAGATGCACTTGAATCAGAAAAATTAGGTTATGGGATATTTGCATTAGCATTTATATCTGTATTTAGAGAAGGAATCGAAACTATTTTATTCTTATATGGCGTGATGATGAAGCAAGGTGGTTTAAATATATCGTTATCTCTTATTGGGGCTGCTATGGGTATTGGTCTTGGTTATATGATTTTTGTTCAAGGACGAAAAGTGCCACTAAAAACATTTTTTAATGTTAGTTCTGTTTTGCTGATTTTTGTTGCTGCAGGGATGCTCGCTTATGGGGTCCATGAATTAGAGTCAGCTGGTGTAATAAAGGACTATGGGCGGATCTGGGATATTAATCCTTCTAAGAACCCGGATGGATCATACCCCATTTTCCATGATAAAGGTACAGTTGGGGCATTATTTAAAGGACTTTTTGGATATAACGGTGATCCTAGTGCGATAGAAGTTGGGGTATGGCTTATCGCAGTTCTTGGTATAGGTTCTATGTGGAAAAAAGTAGCAGAGGAAAATTGATTATGTTGAATAAAATTATCCTACCAATTTGTTTAATTTTATGTACCATTTTTATTGCCTGCGAGGATGATCCACTGCTTGCACCTCAGTCTGGAGAGGAAGAGGACGGAGGAAGTTATGGTAACCTATCTCTTCCAAATGATAAAGAAAATAAGACAATAAAAAACCCAGAAATATTCTAGCTCCTTCAATATGTTTTACCTAAAAATTTTATTTAGCATTATTATATCTCTGTCAATTTTAAATGGTGACAACCACGAGACTGTTGTTTCTGGGACTGTTTTTAAAAATGAAAAGAATACACCCCTTGAGGGGGCAAACATTCTTTTAAGAAGTAACTCAGGTGAAGAGTACGGTGCGTCGAGCGATAAAAATGGTAATTTTAATATCGATGAAATAATTGTAGGCAATTACACTTTGATCGTCAGTTTCATTGGTTATGAAGATTATCGGGAAAACATTAGAATAGCGGATGGGAAAATTTATAAGATAAACGTGGTGCTTTCCATTGAACCCATCTTGATGGCGAAGTTAGAAATTATAAGTGAAGTAGATGCTCCTTATGAAGTTCTTCCTGGTGCTGCGACAGTAGTGAATATGCAAAAATTAAAACTGGTTAATCCTATTGGTACTCAGGAAATGCTAGAATATGTACCTGGTATTAATGGATTTGCAGATGATGGGATTGGGAATTCACGGATTAGTATTGGAATCCGTGGTCTAAACCCAAGGAGAAGTTCTCGAGTCCTAATACTGGAAGATGGAATTCCCATACAACCTGCCTTATATGTTTATCCAAACATGTACTACAATCCTCCTGCAGATAGAATAGACCAGATTGAAGTGATAAAGGGTAGCGGAACTATATTATATGGACCTCAAACAATGGGGGGTGTAATCAATTATTTTACAAGAAGACCACGGAATGAATTTGGTGGAGTATTGAAGCTAACAGCAGGTGAAAATGGCTATAATAGTTTATTTGCAGAAGTAGGAGGATGGGGAGATGGAAAACTAAAACCTGAATTACAGTTTCTTTTGAAACAAGGAGATGGGTTTAGGCAGAATAATGGTTTTAAACAGGTCAATGGAACTCTAAAACTTAATTATCGTACTTCTACGACCAAAAATATGTATCTCAAAGCTAACGTTAATTATGAAAATTCTGCTGCGACATACACGGGTCTCACAAGATGGTCATTTGATAATAATCCTAGATACAATCCAAAAGAACACGACAACTTTGAAGTTTTGAGAACAGCGATTGACTTTATCCAAACTCAAAATTTAAGCTCGAATACGACAAAGACAACTACTGCATTTTTTAGTTATTTTGACAGAAGATGGTGGAGAGAGAATGATATTTTTATTAAAGTAAGTGATACTTCAGTTGCCGATCCGGAAGCACAACCTTATTATAGTCCATATGATTTAGTACGTGTGGGTAATGGAAAAGATAACTTTGGGATATTAAGAACCTTTTATGTTTCCGGTTTGGAACAGTCTTATAAAATCAATCATGAATTATTTGGTCTTCCTTCAAATCTGGAGACAGGTTGGAGAGTATATTGGGAGAGATTTATTGATGATAGAAAAACAGGGTTCACTGCAGATTCTGTTTTTTCCACAAGTGCTAGAGAAGGGGTGTACTTTCGCGGGGCAGGTGATTCGCTAGAAATCCTAGGTGCAAGCCAACATTACGAAACCACCGCGTTGGCGACTTATATTTCAGAGTCCATTGATTTTGGCACTTTTACTCTAAGGCCTGGGCTTAGAATGGAAATATTTGAGCAAGAAAGAGTAGATAGATTAGCAGGATCTCTTTACCAAGATAAATTTATTTCTGTCTTGTTACCCGGAATCGCATTCTCTAAAAATTTGTTAGGAAATATGTTTTTTGGTGGAGTGCATCGTGGCTTTACTCCTCCTTCAAGTGGCGCATTAAAAATATTAAATTTTGGTGAAAACATTGAAAATTCAGGATTAGATCTAGAAGCTGAAAAAAGTTGGAATAAAGAGTTAGGTTTTCGAGGAAGGTTATCTTTTATTGATTACGAAATTGCCGGGTTTCATATTGATATCGAAAATCTTGTTGCAGCAGGTAGAGGAACAGCATTTAAAAATCTCGGGAAAGTAACTACAGAAGGTTTGGAAGTAAGGATGGATTATCTATTTTCCGAGCTGTCATATTTTCTCCCTAACCTAGACATTTCTTATACGTTTCTATCAACAGAAGTAAAAGATGCAACGATTATATCCAATGTGTCAGGGACGTACGGTTCAGAAATACCCATTAAGGGTAAAGAATTACCTTATTCTCCAGCACACACGCTTATAGCTGGTTTGGAATTCAATCCTATTAACAACCTTTCCATCAGACCCGATCTAAAATACGTTAGCAAGGTCTATACTGATTTCGAAAATATTGAAAAAGAAGATGATATAGGTGTATCTGGTCCTGTGCCTGAATATTTAATATTTAATATTTCTGGAAATTTTCAAATTGGGAAAAAACTAAAATTGCTTTTAGCAGGAAAAAATATAAAAGATGAAATCTATATTGGTTCGCGGTTACATTCAAATCCAGGACAAAAGGAAGCAAATATTAGTTCTGGAATTTTACCGGGACCACGTAGACAAATAAATCTGGGAATAGAGTACACTTTTTAAAATTTTTTAAATTTTTAATGAGAATGAGTCTTACTATAAATAAAAATAATAAAGGAGAAAAGTAAATGATAAATAGTAATAGACTACTATACTTACTGTCTTTTATACTAATGTTAAACATTGGTTGTGAAGATACGAAAGAGGAAGTAGTAGACAATACAATAGAGACACCTTTAGAATATGTGTTTGAAAGTCGATTCACGGATGGAGAGAGCAGTGTATCATACTCAGGGCAAGTTGTAAGAAACCTATTGATTAATGATATCAAGATACAGTGTGGTACAGATGCTGGTAATGGAGATGCTTCCACGTTACTTAGTATGATGGCAAATGACAATGCATCTAGAACCATTTTAACCACAACAAATCCTGCATCCATGCAAACAACTTATCAATCGATATCCAGTAGTCATTTAAATGACAGATTGGATGCAGTAGCTGATTATGTGTTACCTGGTTTTGAATCAAATGCAGGAAATGCAATAAATGGCTGGGTTCAAGAATTAGCTGCTAATGGTAAAACAAGAGCAAATGGTGTTCGTCTTGACCAAATGATACAAAAGACACTTTGGGGTGCTGTTTCCTATTGGCAGGGAACATCGAAATACATGTCGAAAATTCCTACAGATGATAATTCGATGTCTGACGAAGGAGATCCATATACTGCTATGGAACATCATTGGGACGAGTCATTTGGCTATTTTGGTGCAGCACGCGATTATAATACTGGCTATTCTGATGATACGGATAGAAAAACTGATCCATATAATGATTCAAATGGAGATAATTCAATAGATTTCGAATCAGAGTATAATATCGGTTGGGCGGTGACTGCAGCCAAAAGAGATTTAGTTGAGGGTGTTAGTGTAGATTATGATTTCACAAAAACTATCTTTGATGCATATCTAGAAGGAAGAACTCTAATTTATAATCAAGCTCCTCTTGAAGAAATTTTAATTCAGAGAGATATTATTCTTAATACTTGGGAAAAAGTAGTAGCTGCTGTAACTATTCACTATGTAAATGATGTTGCAGCTGACATTGCGGCTATAATTGCAGCTGGTGATGCAAATGTTACTCCTGGATCGGATGCTACAGGTGATTATGAAAACCATTGGGGTGAAATGAGAGGATATGCCAATGGACTTATGTACAATGATTTCAAAGTAATTGAAGATGTTAATTTGAATCGTATTTATACATTAATGGGAACTGCGCCTGTTTATCCTGATGGAGACTTTGATGAATTGCAGGCGTATCATGATGCAATGGTTCATCCAACTTCAGGAGAAGTTCGAGCTATATTAAAAGCTTCTTATGGTTTTGATGATGAGCATATGGCTAATTGGTAAGCTTTACTTTATTTAATCTAAAGTAGAATAAGGGGTACTATTAATAGGCCCCTTATTTTTTTCTATATTCCCCTTTATGAATACCGCTATTAATAGCCAAAAACTATTTTTCCTATTATTTATTATCTGTGTAGTAACTAGAATCTTATCGGGTGTCTATTATATTGAGGATATCGATAGTCTACGGTTTGCATTAAGCTTAAAAGAATATAACCTATCAAAACTCCAACCACATTTCCCTGGTTATCCTATATTTTGTTTCTTTGCAAAAATTATATTTTCTATAACGAGTAGTATTGGAATAACATTCTCACTGATTGGTGGGGTATCTATTTTTATTATTATTTATTATACATTAAAGCTAAACCGAATTGAATTAAGTACTCTAAATGGATTGTTATGTACAATCTTAATTTTTTTTAATCCACTTTTATGGTTAATGAGCAATCGTTATATGCCAGACTTAATGGGGTTATCATTCCTCATATTATCTTTTTATTTTTTGAGTATAGATAGAAAAAAATCAAAAGATGTATTAATTGGTTTCTTTTTAACTGGTTTGCTCGCAGGTACACGTCTCTCATATCTGCCACTATTACTAGTACCAGTGTGTTTTCATTTAATTAAGCACAATCACAAATTGTCACTGGTTTATAGTTTTATTTTTGGTTGTGTTATATGGTTAATCCCTCTAGTTTGGATTAATGGTATAGATAATCTATATCATGCAGCTTTAAAACAAACATCTGGACATTTTTCAGATTTTGGAGGAACTGTTCTTACGGAAAATAATTGGTATGTTAGAATAGTGAGTTTAATTAGATCAGTATGGGCTGATGGAATGGGAGGCTATTGGAGCGGTAGATCTTGGCAGACACTAATCTTATCCTTACCAATGCTATATTTATTGTATGAGGGAATTAAGACATTAAAAAAATTTGTTAAAAATCATCAATTCTTGATTTATGTTGGTTCAATTATAGTATACCTTATTTGGATATTACTCTTTCAGAATATTATTTATAAGAGTCGGCATATCTTACCATTAATTGTATTTGTAATTATTATCATTAATATGGGTATGGGGTCACTAGTATATAAAAATAAGTTTCCAACAAATTTGGTTATCGGATTTTTTTTTATTTCTCTTATAAATGTTACTCTTTTTCTTGTTATCCAACACAAAACCCCAAACTCTATTTCAAAGATAAAGGATAAGTTAATCACTGATGCAAGTAATCAAACAATTGTTAGCATACCACTAATAAATTATTACCTTAAAACCCATGGAATTGAATCTGAATTTATTGATGTGGAAGATTCAACAGATATTGAAGAAATAAAACAATTAGATAGAGATAGTCTATTGCTAATTGGAAATTTCAAAGAAATTTTTTTGGACAATTATGAAACTATACAAAGAAGAATATACTATCATAATCCATATGTTAATAGAATGTGGTCCGAGGTAGAAGTAGCTAGGCTCATCCATAAAACAAATGTTAAATAAATCCAATATAAATCTACATATTCTAGGCGCTGGTCCCGCTGGGCTAGCAGTAGGTTATTATGCAAAAAAGAATAATATTCCAATAAAACTATATGAAAGCTCGGATCGTGTAGGTGGGAACTGTAAGACTTTTGTGCATGGGCAATATCGATTCGATACAGGGGCCCATAGATTTCATGATAAATATGATAGAGTTACTTTAGAAATTCAAAGGTTGCTTGGTGATGAACTTTTAAAAGTTAACGTCCCAAGTAAAATTTTTAGCAGTGGGCAATACGTCGAATTCCCTTTAAGCCTAATAAATTTATTTTACACAATGGATTTCACCGATCTATTAATGATAGGTCTTGAGAATATTATAAATAGATTAAAAATTAATAATAATCCAGAAAATTTTAAGGATTTAGCATATCAAACATATGGTAAAACTCTTTCAGATCTTTTTTTGGTAAATTATACGAAAAAGTTATGGGGAGAAGATCCAGGTTCTCTGCATCCATGTATATCAGGTAATAGGTTCAAACATCTTGACCTTTTGTCAGTTATAAAACAATCCTTAGGTAGCATAGATAAGACAAAGCACTTAGAAGGTACTTTTTATTATCCCAAATTTGGTTTTGGGTCAATTTTTGAAAAAACAAAAGACTATATTGGTGTAGAAAATGTAAAATTAAATTCACGGGTAAAGAAGTTATATCATGAACATGGTAAAATAAAAAAAATAGAGTATGGCGACGGTAAAATATCTACCACTGGAACTGTAATAAATTCGTTACCTTTAAATATTCTAATAAAATTATTAGATCCATCTCCTCCAAAAAAAATACTTGAGATCATTAATAGTATAAAATATAGACACTTAAAACTTTGTGCCTGTTTTTTAGATATACCTTATTTTTCGAAAAATGCTTCTATCTATTTCCCAGAAGACATCTTTCCTTTTACCAGAGTTTATGAGCCAAAAAATAGAAGCATTAAAATGGCGCCTAAAGAAAAAACATGTATAGTTATTGAAATACCTTTTTCGCATGGGGACAAAATAGATACTCAGACTGACTCTCAATTATTTAAAAAAATCAGTACAGTGTTAGTTGATAATAAATTATTAAAAAGAGATAATATTGTAGACTATAGGTTTATAACTATAGACTATGCCTATCCCGTAATTGGATCAGATATAGATGGGAAATTAAGTCGTGTTTTTTCTTATCTTAATACAATTAAAAATATGTTTCATATCGGTCGTAGTGCAGAGTTTAAATATCTACATACACACAGTATCTTTTATAACGCAGAGAGATTAATTAATCAAATGTTAAGGTGATTATTATCTACCAACCTTTAATATTATTATCAATAATGGATTTGATTAGTTCGATATGACTCTCTCCGTCATTTAAGCAGGGGATATACTCAAACTTTTCACCACCATTATTTAAAAATAGATCTCGATATTGGATATTTATTTCTTCAAGTGTCTCAAGGCAATCAACACTAAAACCAGGTGAAATCACTTGGAGATGTTTAGTCCCTTCTTCTGCCTGATTAATTATCAATTCATCTATATAGGGTTCTAGCCATGGCTCTGATCCAAATCTTGATTGAAAAGCAATTTTATATGAATTCTCATCTATATTTAATTTTTGTGCTATTAACCGCGTAGTTTTATGACAAAAACAATAATATGGGTCACCGTTTTCCAGATAACGTTTTGGCATACCATGGAAACTGAAAATTAACTGGTCAGGTTTGCCATTATTACTGAAACTGATGCTGATGCTCTCAGTTAAAGCATTAATGTAGTTTTTATTATCATGATATCCAGCAACAAATCTTAATTGAGGCATCCACGGATCATTTTTTATAAAATTTGAGACTGAATCAAAAGTGCTAGAAGTAGTTGGAGATCCAGCCTGCGGGTATAAAGGTAAAACTAAAATTTTTGATATTTTTTCATTTTTAAATGATTGAAGTACTTTCTTAATGGAAGGAGATCCATATCTCATTCCAAGACCTAGAGAAATTTTTTGATCAAATTTTTTTGATAATTTTCTAATAATTTTTTGTGAAAATGCTAGAAGAGGGGAGCCATGTTCTGTCCATATTTTTTTATAGAGCTTTGCAGATTTTTTTGGTCTTGTGTTAAGTATAAATATTTTTAAAAGTGGGATCCATAGTAATCGAGGTAAATCAACAACTCGCTTGTCCATTAAAAATTGATTTAAATATTTTTTCAAATCTTTTTTTGATGGGGAATTTGGGGTGCCAAGATTTACAATCAAGACTCCAATCTTATTTTTCAGGTCTTTAAACTCATTTTTCATTCATAGATAATATATACTTGAAGAAACTATAAAAAGTGTAAAATGAATTATTGATATAATATTTTATTATCTTTAATTTATTTTGAGATTAAGTCTCATTATCATTAATTTAGTATTATGTAATCTTAGGATAGTAAATGGTACAGCTATATTATGAAAAGCCTATTTCAATATTTATGATCGAAGAGGATATTAGAATAAGGGTACAGTTTTGTAATGTAAAGATGAAAATGAAGCCATGCCAGTTTCGTCATTTTCATAAATATCTTTCAAATTTAAGTGAAAGGATAGATGGTGCAACAAATAGTGTTGATCTACTTTTAGTTAGAGATAATCTTAATATTACAATTTCATTAAATCATTTTTTACAGCTTTGTACAGCTGTTCAAATTGTTATTTCTAAAAAATTTGGACTAAAAACAATTTTTCCAAATTAAAATATAAGGAAGTGAATATGAAAGGAGTTCAGGAAAAATTAGATGATTTTTCAGTAGTAGGTGTTAAACCGGGTTTTATGAATCATGAGGAAGAAGGTAAAGGCTCTGCATTTAAAACAATCGATCAAAATTCTTTTGAAGGGAAATGGAAGGTAATCTATTTTTACCCAAAGGATTTTACTTTTGTATGCCCAACAGAAATTAATGAATTTTCTATTCTTAATGATGATTTCACCGATCGTGATGCTGTCTTGATGGGTGGGAGCACGGATAATGAACACTGTAAACTAGCATGGCGACGAGCACATCAAGACCTTCGCAAGCTTAATCACTGGTCCTTTGCTGATACCACTGGATCCTTGGTTGACATGCTTGGTATAAGATCAGAAGAAGGAGTTGCATTAAGGGCAACATTTATAGTTGACCCTCATAATGTTCTGCAACACGTTAGCGTTAATAATTTAAATGTAGGAAGGAATCCAAAAGATACACTGAGGATCCTTGATGCATTACAAACGGATGAACTCTGTGCATGCAATAGACCGTTGGGGGGTGATACCTTATAGTTTTGAGACTTGATGAACTAAAAAATAAAATACCAGACTTTGCTAAAGATGTAAAACTTAATCTATCATCTTTAATAATGAATTCTGATTTTGATGAAAAACTTGTTTATGGTTGTGCATATGCAAGCTCTTTAGCTTTAGATGATGATAAGATTTCAAAAGTTTTTGAAGAAGAATGTAAAATACGTTTCAATGATGAATTTATAGAATCAGTGAAAAGTACTGTTGTTATCATGACGCTAAATAATGTATGGTATAAGTATCGTGATGCTATGCAAAATTCTGAAATGAAAATGGCTCCTCAGAGAATGAGAGTTAATGTTATGGCTAATCATGCTGGTTTAGACAAAATCCTATTTGAGTCAATATCCCTCTGTGTCAGTACTATAAATGGCTGCACTTTCTGTATAAAAGCACACTCAGATCTTTTATTAGAAAATAATAAAAAGAAGGAATACGTTTTGAATTTAGGTAGAATTCCCTCAGTAATTTCTGCTTTATCAAAGGCTAATTCTCTTAGTTAATTATTGAAAATGAGACTAGTCTTAATTTTATTGCTTTTTTTTATCAACAACTCCAGTACAGGGTAGTTCTTACTTCGTGTTGTATTGAGAAATGCTTTTAAGAGGTCTTTAAATGAAAAATATAATTTTTTTAATATTTTCAATAATTTTAGTTTGCTGTGGTACAACGCAAAAAGGTAATGAGAGAGAGATTCTCGAGCAAAAATTAGAGGCATTCCAATTTCTTAGTAAATACCACCATCAATTACATGTAATGATCGGTGAAGAAGAAGGTAATATAAAAAAAGCATATGATGAATTTTATAGTGCCATAATTACAAAGAAGAATATTGAATTAATTCCAATAAAGGATGCATTCTCAAGGATAGAGCCAAATGATTTTAATTCAAACTCTGAGAGTGTTCAGAGATTGGATTATTTAGTTGATTATTACCAGTCGGGTCTTTCTATGCAGATTGAAGGTGTCTTTAGAGGTCACGGATATTTAGAAGTACTTGATATAGATGCTGCGCTTGAGATATATGATAGAATATTAAGGTAGATATTGTAATATATTAAAAATTATCCCTCAACATTTTTTTTAGTTCAGCTTCATGCATTTCTTCTGCTGCAATTTGTGTTCGCGAAAATTCTTCTAACATAATTGAGCCATCTTTTACATTATTTAATAAATCGTAATAAGCTTGGATAGCAACTCTTTCATGCGATAAGCATTCATTTAGAATATCTTGGGTTGAATGTTTATGGGTTTCAAGTAGTTCGCTAATTTTCAATGTTGGATGTTCTCCAAGGGTTGTAATATGCTCTCCAACAGATTCTGCATGCGCCAAAGATTCTTGTGCTTGGGATCTAAGCCATTGGACAATTGGTAACCTGTAAGGTCCCTGTACCATAAATGCATAGTGAGTGTACTTTACTACACCAGCTAACTCAAGTTTTAAAATATTATTTAATGATTGTATAACCTTTTGTTTATCCATTTTTGTACCTAAAAATTTTTATATTAAACATGTCTTTTTTCTGTACCCCTAAATTAAGTGATAATTAATAATTGTTAGAATCATTTTGTATGAGGTTTAGTAAAGGTTTAAATTTCGACTAGCGATTCGAATATTTTATAAAACCTTATATTTATGTCAATATCAGATAGACAATTAGAAGAGAGAAAAATGCGTCAAGATCGTATTCTATCGGGAGCTTTAGATGTTTTTAAAGATAGAGGCCTTGATGGTGCCACAATGGACGAGATAGCAAATGCATCTGGGTTTGGCAAGGCGACACTCTATTATTATTTTAAGTCAAAGGAAGATGTATTTTCAGCTATACTTGAAGACGGATGGCAAAATATATGGGAATCATTAGAACCTGTTATAGCTGAATTAAATTCTCCAAGGCAAACATTTGTTAATGTTTTAATTAGTATAGCTGAGAATGCACAGAATAGACCAGGTTTATTTGAATTTCTTTTTAATGTGCCTAAAACAATAAAATTAGAAAAACAACCATGGAAAGAATATCAGCACAGACTCTATTCTGTTATACAAGGATTGCTAGAAGATGGTATAGAAAAAGGTGAATTCCCCAAAGTTGATCCTCAGCTAATGTTTAAGGCATTGGGAGGCCTTTTCATGGGTCTAGTATTTATGGGTAATCGTGAAGATCCAGTTACTAATAAAGATGTAGAAAAACTACTTAATGAATTAATTACAGATCCGAATATCAATAACTAAAAAACACCAACTTTTAATTCTAATGACCTTTTTAATTCGTTTAATTCTTTTTATTTCTACCATTAATGCAGATTATGTAACTGGTAAAGTATTTGACATCGGTACAAATGATCCCTTAGAAAATGTTAATATAGTTCTCAATGATTTAGATATTGGGACTATAACAGATGAAGACGGTAGCTTTCAAATCGAAAATTTAGAATCAGGTGCGTATGTACTAAGTGCATCCTTAATTGGTTATAAAATGTATACTCAGAATATTATTACTAACAGTATACCTCTAAAGATTGTACTAGATAGAGAACCATTACAATGGAATGCAGTTAATGTAATGGGTTTAATTCCATCTAAGCATTCTCCAGAAATTACACAGATGGTTATTTCGGACAGGAAATCAAATACCAATCAAAATACTCTGTCGACACTTCTAAATAATCTCCATGGTATACAAGTTCAGAGTGCTCACGAATATGGTCGAAATGTAAATATTTCTATTAGAGGGTCTTCAGATTTTAAACCCGGAGGTTATAATAATAGAGTATTATTGTTGCTTGATGGTTTTCCTGTTTCTATTCCCAATTCTGGTTCATCAGATTGGAATGCAATACCTTTTGAGACTGTTAAAAGAGTTGAAATAGTCCGTGGTCCAGCGTCATCTGTGTATGGTCATAATTCTATGGGGGGCATTATAAATATTGTAACTAGGTCAGGTACCGCAACTAGAAAATGGTTTCCACAGTTACGTTTTGGGAGCTATGATTCAAAAGGACTCTCTCTAGCGTACAGTGATGAAATAGGTAAAATGGCAGTTAATAGTTCTCTGGGCTATTCAAGCTCAAAGGGTCACCGTTTCAACTCTGGCTACGAGCAGGCACGATTATCACTCAAATTAAATAGAGAACTTCCTAAAGGTCAAAAGTTGCAAACCTCATTTGTAATTTGTAATAGTTTTAATCAGCAACCGGGTTTTGTATATCCAAGTAATCCCAGCCTTATTTCCTATAGAGAATCTTTTCGCCTAAGTGGTTATGGACAGATATATTATAAACGGTTAATTAGAAAAAATATTTTCTCGATTTCATTAGCTACAAATCAATTCAAAACAAATTATAGAGATAGAGATGACGCTCCCATAGAAAGGAGACAAGGAAAAACATACTATAGAGATAATAGCTATATAGTACGTAGTCAATTTCAAAGATTTTTTATTACTGGATCCAATCTAACAATTGGATCAGAATTTGCTCTGGATAAATCTCAATCAAATGTTTTAAGGAATATATTTATACAACCAGAGCAAACCACTGTGGCTGGTTTTTTACAATTTAGGAAACCACTGTCAAAAGATTTTTTATATGATATAGGTTTACGTTATGATTTACGAAATATAACAGGAGGGAAAGGTTATAGTATCAAAACCTTTAAGGCAATTTCTCCAAAATTCACTTTACTTTATAATATTAATCCTAACCTAACATGCCATTTATCAGCAAATCAAGGATTTAGAGCACCATCGATATCAGAATTATTTTTGGAATATGAAAGTAGCTATGGTCTTTTGCTACAAGGTAATCCAACACTTGATGCAGAATCTCTTATCAGTATTGAATTAGGTATTAAATATCAATATGAAGAAAGGTTCTCCTTTTTTACTAATGTTTTTATTAATCGCTATAAAAATATGATTGATTTTATTTATACAATACCTGTTAAATCTATAAACCGTGAGTCTGTTAATGGAACTGGAGTTGAATTAGGCTCTAATATCTTTATTGATAAAACACACTCTAATCTAAACTTCACATATAGTTTTCTAGATATGAATAATGTTGATTCTCATGTTCCATTACTCTATAGACCAAAGCATAGGATTAGATTCACACTATTTCAAGAAACTTCATTTGGTACATTGCAATTAACATCCAAATATACTAGTACCCAATTATATGAAGATTTTTTAAGTGATGATCATCCAATAGAGGACAACCTTGTTCTTTTTCCTTTGGAGGAGCTTCCAAAAACAATTATTACAGATTTTAGTATTACTCGGACAATAAAGGAATTTGATTGTTCATTAAAAATTAAAAATCTATTTAATGAAGATTATGTTTTAATACAACATTATCCAATGCCTGGTCGGAATATTGAATTTTCGATGACTAAACCAATAGAATAACATAAAAGGAGTACCCCTTGAACCAACTAACTAAAATAATCATTACATCTTTTATTCTAATGTTTATATCTTGTGAAGATAATGTAGGCAATGAAGATCCTCTTTCTGAATTTGGATCAATTGCTGGCACGGTCACTTTTTCTGGTACTTGGCCAAACAGTGGTGAAGTATTAATAACATTAGATACAAATTATCCACCCCAAGGTCCGCCAGCAGGATTCTCATATATAACAAATACTGATTTAGTTGAGAATGCCTATAATTATAGTTTTTCAAATCTTTCATTTCGAGATTATAATGCTATCACCGTGACATATTGGCCAGAAGGATATGTAACAGCAGGAACAAATTACAGTCTAATAGGAAGCTATCTTGAGACCATAAGTGTTACCCAAGATGATGCTGATAAAACTGTAGATATTGATGCGATGTTTAATTAATTAAATCATTTGATAAATTCAAATGAAGTCAGAGAAAATTGAAATTAAATCTAATCCATTTATTCGATTTATATGGCTTACGTTGGGTTTATTTTTTACTGCTGTCGGTTTAATTGGAGTGATTATACCAGGTTTGCCAACAACTCCTTTAATGATTCTTGCTGCAGGATGTTTTTTTCGTAGTTCTGAAAAATTATATAATTGGGTTTTGAATAATAAATATTTTGGAAAATACGTAAAAGATTTTCGTGAAGGTAGAGGGATGCCTAAAAAAGCTAAGTTTATGGCTATAGGTCTTATATGGTTCTTTGTTTTTATATCAATTTTTTTAGGTATACCAGAGCACATGTTTGTAGTGAAAGTATTTACATTTCTAGGTGCTTGTGTAGGAACTGTGATAATTACCGCTATCCCAACATATCAGACTTAGTCTATTAGCCTGCCTAAACGACGATATTTCTCTTTGTATT
>CAZEER010000033.1:0-23872 GCA_964511215.1 uncultured bacterium
ATAAGATTCGAATTAGAACGCATAAGTGATACTTGAGCATCTAAAACTTCTAAAATGGTTGCAGATCCTAAACTATAACGCTCTGTAACTAGTTTTAGGTCTTCTTCTGCTGAGGAAACAATTGTCCGATTCAATGGTATTATCTCTGCATAATTAGTTAAAGTTTCACGAATTAATTCCGCCTGAACACGCTGATCATTTAAAAGTGTTATAAATGCATACTCTGCTTGCAACTTAGATAGCTTTGCTTGTTCCTGTTGCATAGATAAACTATTCCCTGTATAAATTGGTAAACTGATAGAAAAATCTATTCCAAATAACCAATCATTATTTAATGCCTCTAACAATTGATTAGTCGTTTCTCCATTCGCTGAATAATTCATAGATGAATTTAGTAAAGGTAGTCGAAGTCCCTTTGATAACTTAAAAGATAAATCTCCCAGATTGACCTGAGCTTGAGAAATAAGAATACTGGGGTTTTGGGTTTTTAATAAGTGTAAAACTTCCGAGCTAGAGGGGATAGAGGGGGCTACCCATTCTTCATCTACTGCAGTTATATATTGTCCAAAATCTTGAAGACCCATATCATTAAATAATATCCTTCGAGAATTTTCAAGATTCCTTTTTCTATTTATCACATCAACTCGTGCTTGCCCTGTTGCAACCTGGGCCTTTAATAGATCAGTCCTTTTCACTACACCGAGATCAAATTGTTTCCCAACAAGAGAAACTTGTTGATTTGACATTTCTAAACTTTTTTCAGCTACATCTAAAAGCTTTTGTGCTTTGAGTAAACCATAATATGATTGTATTACTTGCTGTATAACTTGAATTTTTGTTAATCGTTTATTCAATTTTGAAATAGACAAATTCGTTTTAGCCTGTTTTACTTTGTAAAAAGCTCTCCCACCATCGTAGAGTGTCTGGCTTAACGAAAAACCTGCAGAATAATTATTTATATAGTTTAATTGAGGTGTTTCTTGTATAAAGTTTTCATCAATACTTATAGAATTTCCGATAGGAAAACGGTTTTGCCGCGCGCTGGTTGAGACCTGTACCAAAGGTAATAATCCACTGTAAGATGAAGTTAAACCTTTCTCAGCAGATAAAACTCCTAGGTCTGCAGATAAAACTGTTTTTTTTCCTTGTAATGCAGTTTGTATACAATCAATTAATGCATAACCTTGGGATTTAGCTATACTGTAAAAAACAATAATTCCAATAATCATATATTTTATCATAAATACTTAGTCAGGTTTCAAATAATATTATTTTAAAGTTATATGGTTTAATCCAAATAATTATCTTTTATTTCCATTAAAAATTTATGCGCAGCAGAATGAGTATTCTCAATTTTGCCATTCAAGATTGCTTCTTCAATAGCGGATTTGATTATTCCTACTTTATGACCTTCAGAAATTTTGCAGATAGACATAATTTCTTTACCACGCACTGGTGATTGAAATGCTTTCATAGCATCCCGTTCAATAACGTTATTCATTTTTTGTTCTACTTTTTCAAAGTTTTTTAAATATTGATTGATTTTTATAGGATTTTTTGTAGTTATATCTGCTCTACACAAAATCATTAAATCTTCTAATTCATCACCAGCTAAAATCATCAACCTTCGGACAGCTGAATCAGTAACAATATCTTTAACTAATGCGATGGGTCGCAAATGTAAAAGTGTTAATTTTTTTAAATAGTTCTTTAAAAAATTAGATAATTTCATTCTTCTTGCAATGACTCCAATCATCTTTTCTCCAATTGCATCATGTCCATGAAATGTATATCCTTTATGTTTATCAATCCTGCGAGTATTAGGTTTGGCTATATCATGAACTAGTGCTGCAAAGCGAAGTTCCATCTTATCAGAAAGCTTAGCCGCATTATCTACAACTTGTAGCGTATGATCAAATATATCCTTATGATGCCATTCAGATGTTTGTTCCATACCATACATCGCATCAATCTCAGGAAATATTCTTTTCAATATCCCTGTTTTTTGTAATATCGTAAGACCTACCGAAGGTATTTTTGTATTTAATATTTTAAAAAACTCATCACGTATCCTCTCTTTAGAAACAATAGTAATTCTATTTGATTGGCGTTTTATTGAGTCAAGGCAGGTCTGATTAATTTCAAATCCAAGCTTCGAAGAAAAATAAGCAGCACGCATCATTCGCAGAGGATCTTCAGAAAATGTCACATCCGGATCCAAGGGTGTCTTTATAACCATTTTATTAACATCTGCAATACCACCAAATGGATCAGTAAGCTCTCCAAATCGCGATGGGTAAATATCCATTGCCATTGCATTAATAGTAAAGTCTCTGCGCAATAAATCCTCTTTTAATCCACTATAAACAACACTAGAAGGTTTTCTTGAATTATCATCATATGATTCAGCCCGAGCACTGGCAACTTCAATTGGAAGGTATTTATTTGGGATAAAAGCAGTACCAAATTTTTTGAATGGGACTACTTTTTTATAACCTAGTTTATCAGCAAGTTTCTTTGCAAATAAGATTCCATCACCTACTATCATGATATCGATATCATTTCTAGGTTTTCTCATTATAAGATCTCTTACAAACCCCCCAACAACATAAACTGCAACATTCTCTTTTTCCCCTAATTCACCTGCAGCAGTTAAAATGGAATATGCTAGATCATTATTACTTAGATTTAATATATCTTTAATATTAGTCATCGCTAAAATTACCTAGATTCAGACAATACAAACACCTTGGAAAGTAAAACTGTTTTTCTCAATTTAATATTATGTCAAAAAGAAACGTATTTCTTATTTTAACATATTTTTGCATTAATCCTCTTATTGGTCAATTTATTGATATTGACATTAGTATCGATGATCGATTATTAAGAAGTGATGAAAAACAAGAAATCATTAATCTTAAAAGTAATATTAAGAGCTTTTTTCAAAATACTACTTGGGATGATAACTACAGTGATCTTGATATTAATATCTATGTTCAACTTATTTTTGAAGGTCTTGCGCAAAAAGGTAATGAAAAAATCTATAGCTGTCAGGCTCTTTTTTCAAATGGAGGAGACCTGCGATATTTTGATAAAAATATTCAATTCTACTATAATTCAGGTAGTAACCTTTACTATGACCAGGTTTTATTTGAGCCATTGACAGGATTTCTCGCATTCTACGCACATCTTATATTAGCAGGCGAAATTGACACATATGAATTCAATGGAGGAAATGGTTCATTTGAGATTGCCAGAGATATAGCTCTGCGTGGCTCATCGTCAGAGTATAAAAAAGGATGGGGTTCACGAGTTACATTAGTAGATAACATCAATAGAAATATTGGTCTAAGAAAGTCAAGGCTTTCATGGTATATTGCTATGGATTTATTTGATGAAGGTAATATGGATGCTGTCATCGAAGAAATAAATTTGATGCTTGATGGAATAGAACAATCATATCGCGATATTGGCAGGGATAACCATACACAATATTTTTTAAAAGTTCATTCTAAAAAGATAGCAAAACTATTATCTATGCTTGGACAAAAAGAACTTTTGAGAGATATGAAAGAACTTGATCCTGATAGACGAGAATTATATCAAGATGCCTTAGAATCTATTTCTAAATAGGTTTTTTCCCCTTTTAAATAATGTGAGATAACAACAGACTTTTTATATATATTTTTCATAATCTTTTTATCTGTATCAATTCGAATAAATTTAAATCTCGATCTTTTTTTTATTATTGTAAAAGGATGCAAAAAAATCCAAACTAAAGCTCTAATAATTCCCGTCACATGATTCCAGTCAAATTTAATTACTGCATATAATAATGCAATTAACTCAAATATTATTCGCATGATTCCTAAATAGAAAGCATTTAAAAATGAATAATTCCCAAATAACATTAATAAAGAATTACGATGGTTAAGATAATATTTTTTATGGGTTTGCATTGGCAATGAAATTGCATTTTTATGATAAACAATAGATCTAGGTTCTACCCAAATTTGGTACCCCATAGCTTGCAATCTCCAGCATAAATCAATTTCTTCCATATGCGCAAAAAATTTTTCATCAAATTCTCCAGCTCTAAAAAATAACTCTTTTCTGACCATTAAGGCAGTACCAGATGCCCAAAAACATTGTCTTCTGTCATCATATTGCCCATTATCTATTTCTTGATTAGAAAACAATCTCCCTCTAGCATATGGAAAACAAAATATATCCATATAGCCACCTGATCCACCTGCATAATCAAAAATAGTTTTATCATAATAGTTTAATATTTTAGGCTGTACAGCAGCAATTTTTTTATTTTCATCCATAATGGCAACCAGTGAATTCAACCAATCTTTATCTTGAATTGTGTCATTATTTAAAAATACTATTAAGCTTCCTCTCGCGTTATTAGCTCCAAGGTTACAACCGCCAGCATAACCTAGATTTCGAGTATTTTCAATGAGCCCAATATCTGGATAAGTTTTTTTTATCCATTCCTGACTACCATCAGAAGAAGCATTATCAACGACTATAATTTCATAAAACTGAAAATTAGTTTGGGAAAGTGACTGAAGACATTCTGATAGTGTATCAATCCCATTCCAATGAGGAATAATAATTGAAACTTTGGTTTCATTTTCGGGCATACCGAATTTTATTTATTATCCACCTGAACGAACCTCTTCCAAAATATTTTTTGCATTATTATCCTCAGGATTACGCTGCACCCATTCAGATAAAATCACTTCAGCTTCAGTTAATTGATTGGTCGCTCTATATATAAAAACAAGGGACGATATAATTTCCGGATAAGCTTTTTGCCAGCGATTCCATTGCCCTCTTTTGAGTGTTTTATTACTGAATCCTCGGCTTAATATTTGAGCTTCTTTTTGCAAATAATCTTTTCTTAAATCTTCCAATATTTTTATCGAAGTCTGAGAATCATTCAACTCTCTGTAAAAAGTATTTGCATATTCAACCCTATTAAGAGGTTTTGAATTATTATAACTAATTAATTTCCCCAAAATATTTTCCAGTGATTCTTTGTCTCCGAGGTCACCGTAAATCCTCGCAATCTGGTAGTGCAAATCTTCAGATTGAATTGGAATAATATCACTGGGGATTTTTTGTTCCATCCTATCTAAAACCAGTATTATTTTCTCTTTTAGTTCTGCGAGTTCAATGTCTTGCCTGTCTTTTTTTCTATCTTTCCTTTGGTATTCCATATAATAGGTTACAGCTAATTGCATATATGCGCTTCGATAATTTTGAAGTAAGCGCTTTGTTTGCTTATTATAGTATACCATATTATTGCCCAGATTTCTGAACATATATCCAGGTTGGTAATCTCTAGACCAAGTAAGATACGTTTCATTATCTTCTATTAGAGTGTCCTGATTGATTCCTAGCATATCTATATTATTAGATATATTATAAAAATCTCTATGACTGAAATCTGATGACCAAATATTAGGCCCTATATTTGTCATAAGATTTTCATACATTTTATCTGCATCAACCGATTTTGTTTTGTGACTTTTTAATTGAAATGTAAGTCCTTGCATATCCATATAATTATCTAGTCCAATGCGATTTTGCCCAGAAACAGTAACTGCAAAATATATTGGAACTTTCCAATTTGCTTCATCAATTATATGCAGAATCATCATATCTTGTACGCGCAATGCTTGACGACCATAAGTAGGTTTCATTTCCCATTCTATGTAGCCTTTTTCATTTTGTGGATCATTATATACAGGCACCTGCATTTTTTTAGTTTCCCACCTTTGCAGACTAGATGTCAACTTGTCTATTTGGCGGTCACTGAGGTTGATAAATTTTGTATTTCCTGGGCGTTTATCTCTCCATTGCTTAATATACCACGGCGTGTTTAATAAACTAAGGTTTACAACCGCAACATCAGTCCTAACTTTTTCAACTTCCTGTAGATACCAAAGAGGAAAAGTATCGTTGTCTCCATTAGTAAAAATAACTCCATTAGGCCCGCATGACTGTAAAATATTATAACTATAATCCCAAGCAACATAATTACCAGATCTATCATGTGAATGATAATTTGATTTAGCCATAACCACTGGTACAAAAATTATTTGCAAGGATAAAACTATAATTAATAGTCTTTTACTTAATTTTTTATCTGTGATATTTTTTTCTATAAACTCACCAATTGCAGCAGTGCCTATACCAATCCAAATAGAAAATGCAAAAAAACTACCTACATACGAATAATCTCTTTCCCTTGGCTGAGGATCATCCTGATTAAGATATAAGATTATTGCATATCCTGTCATAATAAATAAAGACATAATAGAAAATGCCATTTTTTCATCTCGGTATGCATGATAAAACATTCCTAAAATTCCAAGAATAAATGCCAGGGGAAGACCAAATTGACCTAAATCGATACCGTCCTCCCTTTTATTTGCACCCATGGAAATTACACTTGGATCTAACGCCGGGCCTCGGCCTGCAAACTGCCATAAAAAGTACCTGTTATACATTTTCCGAATCTGATAGTCCCAGAAAAATCCCCACTGTTTGTTAGGTTCATGACTCCTATAGTCTTGCTCTTGCGCAGTAGAAAATTGTCTCCCAGGTCCTTCAGGATAACCCACAACTTCATGGATAGGTCGTATACCCTTAAACCTTCTAGGAAACATACCAACGTCACCATATTGCTCTCTTTCTAAATAAGAAATAAATGCTTCTACAGTTTCAGGATCGTTTTCATCAATACCCGGGTTTTGGTTAGAACGAATAAAAATTAAAGCATAAGTAGAATAACCAATTAGAACCAAAACCATAGATGTAAGAACAAGTGATATGAGTTTATTTTGATTTGCAATAGCCCATATCATACCAGCAAAAATACTGATAATAAGTAAACCCGTTAATGGTACACCTATAGCAGCCGCTATTTTTGGCATTCCTTTTATAATTACATTATGGATTACAAAAAATATTATACCGGTAATGGCTATTGTTAAGCCAAACGATTTTAATTGAAAACTATATTTTCTATAATAAATGATTAGCGCAACAAAAGGTATAGTTAACAAATTTAAAAGATGGAGTCCTGTTGCGAGACCTATCATATAAGCTATAACGAGGATATATCTCTCGTGACCATCTTCATCTGCTTTTATACTCCAGTATAATATTAACCAAACAACAATCGCAGTGAAGAAAGTACTAAAAGCATATACTTCTGCTTCTACAGCATTAAACCAATGACTATCTGTAAATGCAAATGTTAGCGACCCAATAATTCCAGAACCAAATACTATAAAAGCATCTTGAAAAGATTCTACTTTACCACGCCAGTGATTAACAACCAGTACAATAATTAAATAAAGAAAAAACACTGAAAAAGCACTCACAATCGGAGAGAGAATATTAACTCTAAATGCAATATCTGGGCTTATTGGTATCATGGATGCTATCCTTCCTAAAAGAAGAAAAAGTGGACTGCCTGGTGGATGAGGTACGCCTAAAGTGTATGAAACTGCAATAAATTCACCGCAATCCCAGTAAGATACAGTGGGTGCCATTGTGTCGTAGTATACTATGAAAGAAAGAACAAAGACAATTCCTGCGAGGATTCTATTAGTACGGATGTAATCTTGATGAATCATTTCTTAGATATAAATTTATTAATTTAAAAAATTGAACGGTGCTATTGTTTTTAGTTAGCAATAGATTTAACAAAAAAAGCTGGTGAATTTAATCCCACCTATATATAGACCAAATGAGAAAAAATTATATTAGTTCCAAATTATTGAAGTAATGATCATAGTTTTTTATAAATGTTTCCCTAATTAATCTGTGTGTTTGATCTTTTAAACTCTGATCCTCGGCAATTAAGTCAAATGCTATTTTTCTAGCTTTTTTTATTATTGATTTATCCTTAACTAAATCTGCAATCTTATATTGAAAAAAACCTGACTGGTTTAGGCCAAGAATATTTCCTGGACCTCGTAAGGCAAGATCTTCATCGGCAATATCAAAACCATTATTTGTTCTTTCCATAATTTTTAAACGTCGGTTGGAAATATCTGAATTCTCTCTTTTAACTAAAATACAGAAACTTTTTTCCGATCCTCTTCCTACACGACCTCTTAATTGATGAAGTTGTGTCAATCCAAATCTCTCAGCATTCTCAACAATCATAACAGATGCATTAGGAATATCTAAGCCCACTTCCACTACTGTTGTTGCAAATAAAATATTTATCTTATTTTTTTTAAAATTTTCTATAACATCATCTTTTTCTTCCAAACTCATTTTGCCATGCACAAGTCCAGCTCGAAATTTTGAGAACTCTGATTCTGCTAATTTTTCAAATGCTTCAACAACCGCAATCAAATCTAATTTTTCGGATTCTTCAACAAGTGGATAGACTATTATACACTGTCTACCCAAATTCATTTCATCTCTTATAAAATTATATACTTTATCCAACCTATGAGGATCTACAACTTTTGTTGTTACTGGGATCCGATTTGCTGGAAGTTCATCTATAATTGATAAATCCATATCACCATGGTATGTTATTGCAAGAGTTCTAGGAATCGGAGTCGCAGTCATTGACATAAAATGTGGATTTTTACCCTTTTTCAGCAAATTACTCCTTTGATTTACTCCAAATTTGTGTTGTTCATCTATGATTACTAGCCCAAGATTTTTAAATGTTATATTATCCTGTATTATAGAATGTGTCCCAATTACAATTGGAATCTTACCGTTTTTTAAACCATCTAATATTGGTATTTTTTCTGAATCTTTAAGCTTACCTATTAAAAGAGCACAGGGAACATTTACTTTATCAAATTCCTTTTTAAAAGTGTGAAAATGTTGCCTCGCTAATATTTCTGTTGGGGCCATAATCGCTACCTGCACATTATTGCCAATAGCTAAGGCAGAGATTAAAATAGATACAATAGTCTTTCCGCATCCTACATCCCCTTGAAGTAATCGATTCATTGGAGTAGTTAATTGTAAATCGATACGTGCTTCACGAATCACCTTTTTTTGTGAATTAGTTAATTCAAATTCTAGGCTCTCGGAAATAGCTTTAAAATATGGCCCTATATCCGTTAAAGATTTTGTCCCCAATGTTTTAATATTTTTTTTTCGCAATGCTACAACAAGTTGTAGAAAAAAATGTTCATTAAACTTTAACCGTCTTATCGCAGCATTCAATTCATGTAAATCTTTAGAAAAATGAATATTACGCAATGCATTTTCTAATGATACCAGTCCATTTTCATTTAAAATATATTTAGGAAATAATTCGGGGATTACCACATTTGAATCAAGAATATTTTTAACAATTTTCCTAAAATTTCTTTGTTCTAAACCCGCAGATTTCAACTCTTGTGTTAAGGGATAATGAGGTATGATTCTACCAGTGAGAATTGGATCTTCATCTTTTTCCAAAATTTCGAATTCTGGATGAGTAATGGAAAAACCATTATACCATTCTATTCTACCATAAATTGCTAATCTTATTCCTATTTTTAATTTATGTTTAATATATCGACTTCCATTAAACCATGATAAAGTCAAAAAACCTGTGCCATCTGAAACTATTACTTGAAAAATCTTGCCACGGCGTAGCGATTTTTCCCCAAATGTCTCTACTGTCACAACAAGCGTTGCACTGTTACCTTGAATTAATCTGTTAATTGGGGTTACAGAAGTGTGGTCTAAATGTTTTCTTGGAAAATAATATAATATATCATTAATTGTAAAAATACCATGATCATTAAAGGCTTTCGTCCGAAGAGGTCCAATTCCCTTAACTAATGATATAGGAGAATTAAGCTCCAAAAAGATTTCCGTTTAAGCGATTAATTCCATTCTTTTCGATAAGTATAGTAAACACTTTTTGTCTCACCAGCCTGCACAGATAAAGGGAAATGAATTGTGGATGCATTCTTTTTCTGGTAATTAAGTGACTCATCTTTAATGATCCAATCACCATTAATATGTTCAACAAGTAGAACGTCTACTTCCTCATTGCGAGCATTAGTTACTTTTATTTCAATCACTGCTTCTTCACTTTTTCTTTGTCGATCATAATTTAGAACTTTACGATTCCCTATCACATCAAATGCTCGACCAGATGTTAACTTAGTAAATTGCCCCTTGGGTACTTGACCCATTTTATCTGCCCCTATATACTCTAAACCATTAGAATTCAAATATGAATACATTTCTACTTTACCCCCCGGTAATGAGATACCTAAACCATTTGATTCTGTATTTTCCATAGTTAGTTGTACTTCTAGTGGTTCTTCTTTTTGTCTTCTTTCACTATTTTCAAAAACATATTTTTTATTGTACCCTACTTCCAAAGGCCCATACATTCTTATAGTAATATTTTCTTTCGCCCCTATATTATGTTTATCATTCAGAGAATAAATGTGATAATCACCCAATTCATCCTTTTCCATCATAGGCATTTTCTCTTTCTGCGTTGGCATTTGCATTGACCTATTAATCCGTTCAGGTTTAGGTGCTCTAATTACTGCTTTATTTAGATTTCCTTCAACTAACTGTAATATTGCATTTTCGAATAACATATCAGAACTATTGGAAATAACGGCTTCTGCAATTAGCTCCCCCTTTGATTCATTAAGCATTTTTAAGCGATAAACTGTACTCCAAGAAAAATTACTAGATTTATAAACTAATTCACCTTCCACTACTTTTCTAGATTTAGAATTTAAATCCCATGACAGATAGGGTTTAAATGTAGGCAAACCTATATCTTTATTTTTACTCCCTACATAATCTACCTCACGTCTATTAAATGATATTATCCCTGACTGATGCATCACAGTAATATATTCCGTATTTATTTCTAACAATGTGCCTTTTACAAGTTTGCCATCTTTAGGTTTGACTTGAATTTCATCCCCACATAATTCATTAAAATATTCTTTGCCTGAAAAAATATTTTCATTAAACCTCTGAGAGAGAATATCTACATCATCTAGATTTAAAAAAGGAGTCTCACGATGAATACCGTTTGGGAGATTACCCCAAGTAATATTACTGTAACCAGAAGGTATTCGCCAACTTACAGGTTGTTTAATAAGAGCTGTACCATCTTTATATATTGTAAGAGTTGCATTTTCTGACTGCGCAATCAACAATGAAAAACTTATAACATAAAAAACAATATATTTCATTTCAGCAATTCTAGGTTCAGAGTCAATTTTTCTAGTTCTTCATTTAATTTTTTTTGATTAGAACGTTCTTTATTAACAACCATTTCAGGTGCTCTTTTAAGAAAATTTTCATTAGTTAGCTTTGAATTAATTCCATTAAGAAGACGATTTATTTCTTTTGTACGCTTATTCATTCTCACTTTTTCCTCATCCAAATTTACTAAACCTCCCAGTGGAATGTATAATTCCATACCGGCTGCAATAGCGGTTGCTGCTTGCTTTGGTTTCTCAATGTTTTCACCCATGAAAATATTTTTTGTTCTGCTTAAGGACTTTAGTAAGTCGATATGCTTGTTTAATAAAAATTTTTGATTATTTTCACATCTGATACTGAGATCCGAAAATTTTGATGGCATTACGTTCATTCTACTTCTTATAGAACGAATAGATGTAATTATTTCTTGTAAAAAAAACATTTCTTTCTCAGCATTATCATCCAAAAAGTTGCCCTCTCTTGGCCAGTGCTCTACAATTATATCACCGTCATTTTCTTTTTTGAAAAAAGACCACAATTCTTCTGTAATAAATGGAGAGAATGGATGTAATAAAGTTATAACAGTACGTATACATTGTATTGCAACAATTTTAGAGATTTCAGCTGCCTGTTCATCATTTTTATAAAAACGTACTTTTGCAATCTCTATATACCAATCACAAAAATCGTTCCAGGTAAAATCATATAAACATTTTGCTGCTTCATTAAAATGAAAACGATCCAATTGATAGTTACAATTAACAACCATTTTGGACATTCTACTAAGGATCCACCGTTCTGGCATTTCCAAGTGTTCAACATCTAAGTTAATATCTAATTTATTTTTGCCAGCAATATTCATTTTTATAAACCTACAGGCATTCCATAGTTTATTAATAAAATTCCTGCCAACTTCAAGGCGATCCTTTGAAAAAAGAACATCCAGTCCTTGAGGAGCCATTAACATCACTCCAAACCGCACAGCGTCAGTCCCATATTCATTAAACAAGTCAAATGGATCTGGCGAATTCCCAAGTGATTTGCTAAGCTTTTTCCCTGTGCTATCTCTTAAAATTGATGTGAAATAGACATCCCTAAATGGAGCCTCACCCATAAATTCATAACCCGTAATTATCATTCTAGCTACCCAGAAAAAAATAATGTCGGGACCTGTTACAAGCGTATTGGTAGGGTAAAATTTATTTAAATTCTCATCATGGTCAGGCCATGAATGCACTCCAATAGGCCATAGCCACGAGCTAGCCCAAGTATCCAAAACATCAGGATCCTGATCCCAATTTTCTATATCATTTGGGCCATCTATAGAAACATGAAGAATTTTTTTATTATCTTTTCGGTACCAGACAGGTATTTGATGCCCCCACCATAATTGCCTACTAATACACCAATCTTTTATATTCCCCATCCAGTGATTATATGTTTTTTCCCAGTGAGGGGGATGAAATCTGATTCTACCATTATTTACAGCTTCTAAGGCAGGGCTTGCAAGATCTTCCATTTTCATAAACCATTGCTCAGACATATAAAATTCAATAGGAACTTGTCCTCTCTCTGAAAAACCAACTTTATTGACATATTCTTCTTTTTTATAAAGATACCCAGAATCTTCTATATCTTTCAGAACAGCTTTCCTCGCATTTTCACGCGACATTCCTATATACTTTTCTGGAACATTTGCATTTAGAGATGCATCATCATTCATTATATTAATAAATTCAAGATTGTGTCTCTCGCCCATAGAAAAATCATTTGGATCATGGCCAGGAGTAACTTTCACACAACCTGTCCCAAATTCTGGGTCTACATATTCATCTCCAATTATGGGAATCTGCCTTTCTACCAAAGGTAGTAAAACTTTTTTACCTATTAAATGCCTATACCTTTTATCATTGGGGTGAACTGCTACAGCTGTATCACCAAGCATTGTCTCAGGTCTAGTAGTAGCAACAATAATAAAATCATCGGAATTATGTATAGGATAGCGAAAATGCCATAGATACCCCTTCATCTCTTTATGTATAACTTCTTCATCGCTGATTGCAGACTTAGATATGGGGCACCAGTTGACTAACCTATTACCTTTATATATTAATCCTTTTTCATAGAGTTTAACAAAAGCGGTTAGCACAGCTTTTGTATAACTAGCATCCATAGTAAATCTCTCTTTATCCCAATCACAAGAACATCCCAACTTCTTAAGCTGCCTGATAATAATTCCACCATATTTTTTTTTCCACTCCCAAGCATGGGTTAAAAATTCTTCTCGGCTTAGATCATTTTTTTTGATGTTTTTTTCTTTTAGCATAGCCACAACCTTTGCTTCAGTTGCAATTGAAGCATGATCAGTGCCTGGTATCCAACAAGCTTCTTTACCTTCCATACGGGCTTTTCGAATTAAAATATCTTGTATAGTATTATTCAGAACATGCCCCACTGTAAGCATCCCTGTTACATTTGGAGGAGGAATAACAATAGTATAAGATTCTTTTTCTGATTTTGGATCAGCAGAAAAATATTTTTTTTTGAGCCAATGTGCATACCATTTTTCTTCAACTGGAGCGGGATTGTAGGCTTTCTCTAATTCTTGTCTAGGCATATTTTATAAGTAGTAAATTGGATATCATGTTCAAATAATAGTCAATATTTTACAACATTTCGAAACTTCATACATTGGAAACATGGGTAATCATGGAAAGTATTACAAATGGTAAATATTTTTAGATTAATCGTAATATTAGCTAAACAGCGTCTAGGATATAATTTATGTTACTATCATCGCATGGCCAGATTTTAAGCGATCTTAATTTTTGGATGTTTTTCATCCCATTTATTTTTATTCTAGTACATCTTATTCTTTTAATGATTATTATTCCTCAATGGCTTATGGATGGATATTTTGATCCAAAGGGAAGAAAAGAAAAAAAATATTCAAAGCTCACAGCCATTGCTAATGATTTAGGGATAGAAAATAAAACTGTAGTACCGCAGAAAAATCTGAATTTTATTTCTTGGTTAGTATATCAAAAAAAAGTCAGAGATTATTATTCACCCTTTGTAAATAATATTGGCGAGATAGAAGGCAATGTCTGGGATCATCAGAAAAAAGCAAAACCTGATTCCATCCCAAGATATTTCTATGGAGCACTGTTTTCAAGACAACCTTTGTCAGATATTTTATGCACTAAAGATTCCGTAGATCCATATATAATGGTTGCAACTCAACGAATTCCAAAGGGGAAAAATAAGGCTATCTACAATCGTATTATTCATTTCAGATCTAATATTCTTGACTTGCCCAAATGTGACGTTGACCCAACACATGAATGGATAGATAGTATATCGCCAACGCCTGATGATATAAATTTTTATTCTGATGAAGAATTTTCTAAAAAATTTGACTTAACTGGAGATAATCAAGCAAAAATTAGAGCGCTCTTTAACGAAGATGTGCGAAAAATTATGATTGAGAATCCTGATTGGACCTGGAAGTTTGACAACAATTCCATTTTAATAAAATATAGAATAAATATTCAGGAATTAAATGAAATGGAGGATATAAAACCCTCTCTTGGTGAACTCTCCAAACTACAGAAAAAATTAAAAACAACTGATATCACAGTATTACCGACTAAAGAAGAGATTGAAGCAGATACACCAAAAGAAATCATTGATAAAAAACTGTATAACAAACGGATGACTATTTTTGGGTGCGTGTTAGGTTGTGGTATTTTTTTAATTTTGCTTGGATTTTTTATGTTATTGGGGTTTTTTGTTAGAATTGATTTTGTATTTCTCTTCCAAGGACTTTTTGCAGAATTCATTGGGGTTTCATTGTTTCTATATGGTAAATCTGAGTGGAAACGTAATAAAAGATTAAAGGTAGATGGACAAGTTGAAAAAAATTAAAATACTAAAATGTCTTTTCACCACCGCTAAATTATGATTAAAGCTCTTGTAAATTGGAATTGGGAATCCTTTGATGATGATGAACTCCAACCTGGAACAGATTCTTTTAGTTTTGGCTATGGTTTATATGAAACCTTTCGAACCAAAAACTACAAACCTATTTTCCTTAATCAGCACCTAAGACGACTATTTAATTCTGCTGAAACAATCAATCTTAAAATACCATATTCATGTTCAGAAATTGAAAAAATGATCTACACTGTTATAACGGGATTTCATGAAAAAGATCAAAGAGCGCGTATTATTGCTGTACCAGAGAAAGTGATTATTTATACTACAGCCCTCAATTTTGATGAAAAAATTTATGAAGGTATCTCAACTTTAACTGTATCTACTCAAAGAGATAATCCAAAGATTAAAACAACCGATTATACAAATTGCTTAGATGCATATAAAATTGCACAGAATAAGAACTGCTTTGATGCAATACTAATAGATGATAAGAATCAAGTATTAGAGGGAAGCCGTAGTAATATATTTTGGATAATGAACAATTCTTTATTTACTCGGAAAGACAATGTCCTTCCAGGTATAACGAGACAAATAATCATTGAAAACTCCCCCTACCCTATAGTCTATGATCATCTAAACATATTTGATTTTAAAAGATTAGACGAGCTATTCTTAACTAACAGTGGTTCTGGGATTATTCCTGTTTCAAAGATTGATTCAACCTTCATTGGTAAAGCTTGCCCGGGATCAATAACAATTAAACTTCTCAAACTTTATGACAGTTTGGTAAGAAAAACTGTTTAATCATAAAATATCATAGGCCACATATTTTTTTCACAATAATTTATACCTAGGGCGTTTATTATTTATTGCAAATTTATTTTAATACATGACTATGTTAGATCACTTCTTCCGCTTAATAATAAATAACCCCAAGACTACACTCTCTAGTGTTTTTGTTATTACACTTTTTCTTTCTTTATTTATTTCAAATCTAAAAATAGATTTTTCAATTGAACATTTGTTTTCTCAAAATGATCCAAGTGTCGAAAAATATTTTTCATTCAGAGAGACTTTTGGACGAGAGGATAATATAATAACCATCATTTATAAACCAAAAAATATTTATCAAAAAGATCTTTATATAGAACTAGAAGAATTAGTATATAGCATTGAAGGATTAGATGGCATAAAAAATGTCGCATCTATTTTCAGCTTAAGCGATATAGATCTAAATGCATGGCTGGGAGATTTATATGGTGAATTTTCAAAGTGGGATAAAGACATAATTTTAAAAAAATTACAATACATACAAAAAGACCCAACAATTGGGTCCAGAATACTATCTAAAGATCTACAGTATGGTTCAATAGTTATTACTCTAGATGATAATGCAAACAATCATAAAAGGCGTACCAGTTTACTTGAAGAAATTAAAATATTAACATACGACACTTCTCCAGAATGGATATTCTCTGGGGTCTCTGTTTTAAGAAGCGAATATGTCCGCTACATGTTACGTGATAATTTTCTTTTTCTTCCTCCTATAGCCTTTCTACTTATTTCCATACTTAGTTTTATTTTTCGAAACTGGGTCTATGTTTTTCTACCTATATTGACAGTCCTTGTTACTGTAATATGGCTGCTTGGTATTATGGGCATGGCTGGATTAGAAATAAATATTATGACCTATATTGTTCCAACTCTTCTTTTCATTATTGGTATAGGCGACGCCATTCATATTCAAGCAAGGTTTAGAGAAAATTTTACTAAAAATTCATCCAATCCTGTTGAGGCAATGTTCCAGACCATGTGCCAAATGTCAAGAGTTATATTTTTAACCAGTGTAACAACTGCAATTGGGTTCCTCGCGTTGATGACAACTTCGATTACGATTGTTCAAGAATTTGGGATGGAGATATCTATTGGGGTTATGATCGCATGGCTTGTCTCCATATTAGTTGTCCCATCTGGAATTTTATTTTTCAAACGATTCCAATTTAGAAGAAAAGATTCCTTCCAACCTTTCCTATCTTGGTTATCAAATACTATTCCAAATTACCCGTGGCTATTTATTATTATTCCTAGTTTAGTGGCAGGAACTTGTATATATAAGATCAAAGATATTTCTACAAACTCATCTCTAATGGAAGACCTAAGACCAAAAAATAAATTATATCAAGATCTTAAGCTGACAGAAAAATATTTTGGTGGAGTGCTGCCCTTTGAAGTTTTAATAAAAATCAAGCCTGATAAGTATGGGGAAAGTAAATCTGTTCTTGAACCAGAAATTTTACAACTTTCTAAAAATGTTGAGCAATTACTCAAAACTGAATTAAAAAGTAGTAGATTTTTTTCTATTAATAATCTGCTTGAATCGGCCAAACGGATACGGTCAAAAAATGCCGAAATAATAAGTGAAAAAAGTTTAATAAAACAGATTATTGAAAACCAATCAACTGAACAAATTAAACTAGTAAATGATGAACAAAGTATCCTTAGAATAACAGGACTTATTGAAGATAAAACATCTAATGATATGAAACACATTTATACTAAACTGGACTCAATCTCCAAAAATTTTCCTAGCTATGTTACTATAGACTATACTGGTACAACCGTTGTAGCACTAAAAACAAATGACTACCTCGTACAATCATTAGTTAATAGCCTGGGTCTGGCATTGATATTGATTAGTATTATCATGGCATTTATGTTCCGAGCTAATTCAATTCTTTTCGCAAGTCTTATAACAAACCTGATTCCTATCTTCACGGTGCTAGGGCTCCTCGCATGGATAGGAGTTTCTATACGACCACCCACGGCAATGACTTTCGCAGTTGCTCTTGGAATTGCCGTTGATGACAGTTTGCATTTTTTGCTTCGCTATAGAAAGGAACTAGGATCTGGTCACAATCGTGTAGAAGCTATAAAGGCTACTATAATGCACACTGGTTCGGCCTTATTAATTACCACATCGGTACTGGTTGTAGGTTTTTCTGTTCTCTTACTATCCGCATTCCTACCTACATATCAATTTGGGCTCCTATCTGCAGGAATGATTGGCACTGCTTTGCTTTGTGATCTTACACTATTGCCTGCTCTGTGTTTATTATTACCAAACCCAAACAAAGAATAATTTTTATTTACAAAGATCAATAATATCAAATTATGTATTATATCAAATACATAGCATTAGTAATTGCTCTAAATTCCATTATAGTATGCCAAGCTCTATCAATTAAAGGAATACTTATTCTAAGTAGTCTAACCAGCAATGACATCCCAGATAATTGGTCATATTATGAATCAAGCTTGAACTATATACCTACATTATCTGTTAAAAAAGAACTATCAAACAAAGGCCTATTAGATATTGAATGGTCATACTACTTAAAACGAGATTACACAGGCGATTCTCTCTATAATAATATTGAAAAGCAACACCGTCTTTGGGCACGGTATTCAAATGAAAAACTAGAAACACGATTAGGTCTCCAAAAAATTATATTTGGTCCAACACAAGTTCTTCGCCCTCTTTCCTGGTTTGACACATTTGACATAAAGGATCCAACCGGCCAGACTAATGGAGTAGAAGCATTTAGACTCAAATGGTTTCCTTCAAATAATATTTCAGTATGGTACTGGTTAATAAATAATGATTTGGACACTTTATCCTATGGTGGGAGAACCGAACTCTCCTCATCTATTGGTGAACTTGGTTTTACATTACACTTAGATCCTTCAAATGCAAAACAGACTATTGGACAAATAGGTATCCCAATAAATGATTCTCATACGAGACTAGCTATCGATTACAGATTTGATGGTTTTATTGGTTTTTGGAATGAAAGTGCACTAATCAAATCTGAAAAATCACAAATTATGTTATCAACAGTAGGAGCAGACTATACTATACCAGTAGCTAATGGGATTTTAGTAACGACTGAAACAATGTATATCTCAAATAAATATCAACCTCAAAATATAAATAAAAACTACACTGCAATCATGGCAAGTTTGCCTATTGGTATCATACACATGGCTATGTATATATCTCAATTTGACTGGGCAGAAAAAAAAATCTATCATTATTTACGTTGGAACAGTACCTTTGACAACTATAGCTTGAATATGATACTGTCACTAAATCCAAAAAGAAATGAATATAATATACAAGAAAGTCCACTCCCAGAATCGCTCTCTGGATTTGGTTCGGGTATACAATTTATGTTTATCTACAATCACTGAGGAAATAATATGGAGAACAATACTGTAATCTCAATACAAAATCTAGTGAAACGATTCCCAGTAGGTGGAAATTTTTTTACTGCCTTAAAAAATGTGGATCTCAACCTTCACAAAGGTGAATTTACTGGTCTTGTAGGTCCATCTGGATCAGGAAAAACAACCTTGTTAAATATTATAGGAGGATTAGACTCTGCGAGCGAAGGGAGAGTCCGTGTTTTAGATCAGTCATTAGATAACACTACCCATAACGAGCGTGCGAAACTGCGCCGAAAATATATGGGATTTATATTTCAAAGTTATAACCTGCTACCAGTATACACGGTTTTTGAAAACATAGAACTACCGCTCATACTAAATAAAATAGACCCAACCGAAAGAATAAAAAAGGTTAATCAAGCAATCGAATGGGTAGGGCTAACCGATAAACGTGATTCAAGGCCTAACATGCTTAGTGGGGGAGAATGCCAGAGAACAGCAATTGCCAGAGCCCTTGTTCACCAGCCGGTACTTGTAATGGCTGATGAACCTACCGCTAACCTGGATGCCGAGAACTCTCATAATATCATGAAAATACTCACAAAACTTAATGACGAGCTTGACACATCTTTCGTTTTCGCTACTCATGATGAAAAAATAATGGGTTATTTAAAACGTATTATTCGTTTAGAAGATGGAAACATTATTAAAGATGAAAAAACAAAAAAGGAGCATGTTTAATGTTATTTAAGATAGCATTAAAAAATTTGTTAGGAGCCCGACTCAGAACTTTTTTAAATGTTTTTGTCACATCAATATCATTTTTTATGATCATTTTCATGACAGGCTTATATGATGGCATGCGCCAACATGCTAAACAAGTCACAATTGATACAGAAATTGCTGGTGGTGCTTATTGGCATCCATTATATGATCCAATGGAACCAATGTTATTTGAAGATTCTCATTCCGTTTTACCACCAGAGATTGAATCCTTGGTCAAAGAGAAAAAAGCTGTTCCAATACTCGTAAGCCAAGCAGCAATCTATCCTAATGGTCGAATCATGCCAGTCATTATGAAAGGAATTGACCCTAGACAAAATATTGTAAATATGCCAACTGAAAGTCTATCCAAAAACAAAGATGTAAACATACCTGTATTAATTGGTAAGGGAATGGCAAATAATGCAAAGTTAAACATCGGTGATTCTTTTACTATCCGATGGATTGACTCTGATGGTACATATGATGCTGATGAAGGAACGGTTGTACATATAATGGACACCGAAAACTTTAAACTAGATATCGGGAATATCTGGATCCCAATTACAAAGGCTCAAGAAATGTTAGAAATGAAAAATCAGGCTACCTATGTTTCTTATGCTAAAGAAGAACCAAGAGTAAACAATTCTGGAACATGGATTCATAGAGATGTAGACTATTTGATTCAGGATATTGAAGCAGCTATTGAGGCAGATAAACCAAGTATTCAGATTATGTTTGCAATTCTCTTATCATTAGCTGCAATGGGTATATTTAATGCTCAGGTCTTATCAATTTTCAGACGTGGAAAAGAGATTGGGACATTGATGGCTCTTGGAATGACACGAACAAGGGTTGTTGGCCTTTTTACAGTGGAGGGTGGTATCAATGCTGTTTTAGCTTCAGCATTAACAGTATTCCCTTTTGGCGTAATTCTTTGGTGGACAGCAGAACATGGTATTCCTATGCCTATGGATTATACGGAAATGGGATTTATTATAGCGGAAAAACTTATTCCTGTATACTCTATGGGCCTAATCATCAGCACAACAATTTTAGTTTTTTTTATTGTAATTATTGTCAGTTATTTACCATCAAGGCGCATTGCTAAAATGAAACCCACAGATGCTTTGAGAGGAAAAACAGTCACATGATACATTTCCTTACTAAAGGTCTTTTACGGGATCGTTCTCGAAGCCTATTTCCTGTTATCATTATTACAATAACTGTAACCATTGTCATCTTCGCTATTGGTTTCATGAAAGGCTCGATGAATAATGTGTTTTTAGATACTGCTGTTATTATTTCAGGGCATGAAAAAGTAGTGACTCGCGCCTATAAAGAAGAGATTCAAATGCTTCCAAATGATCTTGCTCTATTGGATGTTGATCAATTAATAATCAATCTAAAGAAAGAATATCCAGACCATTTTTGGAGCCCCAGAATAACGTTTGGTGGGCTATTAGATATACCTGGAAAAACTGGTGAAACAAGAGATCAAGGATCGGTTATTGCCTTGGGAATTGATTTACTCAATAAGAATTCACGCATGACTGAGATCTGGGGACTTGATAAAAGGCTAGTCCAAGGAAGACTCCCAAAAACTTCTGATGAAGTATTGATAAGCCAAAAATTAGCAACAAAACTAAATATTTCCATTGGAGATACAGCAACCTATATCGGGACCACAATGCACAATGCATTTACAACATATAATTTTTCTGTAGCGGGGACATTTGATCTCCGCAAGGGACAGGCAGATAAACAAATGATGCTTGTTGATATTTCTGGGGCCCAAGAAGCTTTAGACATGGAGAATGCAGCATCCGAAATATTTGGATTTACTCATTCTCTATTCTATGATGATGATAAAGCAGTCAGTCTCCGATCAAATTATAATAATAGCTATTCTGATACATCTGATATCTTCAGCCCAATTATGATGGCATTACGTGACTCTAGCCAGCAAATGGGTACCATGGTTGATTTCGTTGATGCATTTTTAATGATTATTGGAGGAGTCTTTTTAATTATCGTTACCATAGTCCTTTGGAATATGGGGCTTATGAATGGGCTTAGACGACATGGTGAATTCGGTTTACGTCTTGCAATGGGAGAATCAAAAGGGGATGTCTATCGCTCAATGATCATTGAAGCTGTTCTCATTGGATTTGTTGGTACAATTATTGGTACAAGTATAGGTTTAACCCTAACATATTATTTCCAAGAATACGGTATTGATTATTCTGAGGTAGTGTCAACTATGTCAACAACATCTATGGTAATGCCAAATGTATTCTATGCAAAGGTTACCCCAGATCTATACTATATCGGATTTGTTCCAGGAGTAGTCGCCACTGTACTCGGGACTATGTTAGCAGGAATCGCTATATACAAACGTGAAATGGCACAACTATTTAAGGAACTTGAAGCATGAAAAAAATACTTATATATATTATATCTTTATCATTCCTAACTAGTCAAGCTGAGAATATAACCGTTGATGAAATCATCACAAGAATAGATAAAAACCTAAATGCAAAAAGTAGAATTCTAACAAGTAAAATGGTTGTACATGGTAGACGATCGAGTCGCACGATTGAATCTAAAAATTGGGTCATAGGAACTGATAAATCTTTTACTAAATATCTTTCACCAGCAAGAGAAAAAGGAATGAAAATGTTGAAATTGGGTGATAAACTTTGGACCTATTCACCCCAAACAGATCGGGTAATTCAAATATCTGGTCACATGCTTCGCCAGTCTGTTATGGGATCAGATATGTCATACAACGATATGATGGAGGATCGTCCTATCAAAGAAATTTATACATCAACTATATCTGGATCAGAAATATTAGCTGATAGAGATCATTGGGTTATAACTATGGAAGCGAAAGTAAAAGGTCTCCCATACCCAAAACGCAAGGCTTGGATTGATAAAGAATATTTTTTACCTGTAAAAGAGGAGCTATACGCTAAAAGTGGTAAGCTATTAAAGACAACTACATTGAGTGATTTTAAAAAAATACAGGACCGTTGGTTTCCCTCAAAATATAAATATAAAGATGAGCTAAAAAGAAATAGCAAAGGAACTGAGTGGATTATTGATGAAGTTGAGTTTAATACGGATATACCAGAATCACGTTTTTCGAAAGCGCTACTTAGAAAATAATACTATGTTTTCAATGTGCGGAGTATGTGGAAACATATCAACCATAACAGATCTCTTTATCTCATATCCTTTTTCATGTAGTATCTTCGCATCTCTAGCCTGGGTAGTTGGATTACACGATACATAAACTATTTTTTTAGCCTTTAGTTTGGGTAAATATTGTACCATGTCTGAATGCATCCCTGCGCGTGGAGGATCTACAATTATAATGTCCGGTTTTGGTATTCTTCTTGGGAGTTGCCCAGACTTAAAAAACGTGTCCAGATTTGCTTTTAAAAATTGAACATTTTCAATATTGTTCAAGTCAGCATTTCGCTCGGCATCTTCCAGCGCTGATCTAATAACCTCAAATCCATAAATTTCTTTTGCTTTATCCGCTAAGAAAAGACCAATAGTTCCCGTACCACAATATAAATCATAAACTATTTCATCACCTTTAAAATCAATTAATTTTTTTACCTGTTGGTATAAAACCTCCCCCTGTATTGTATTTGTCTGAAAAAAAGAATTAGCAGATATTTCAAAGGTTAAG
>CAZEER010000034.1:0-8311 GCA_964511215.1 uncultured bacterium
GTAATTAAAGAAGATTCTTCTCAAAGTATAAAAGACTATTTTGGTTTTCCTTTCATGGTTAAACCGGTTGATTTGACTGGCGGGAAAGGAATATATAAGGTAAATCATAACAAAGAAATTCAGTCTGCTATTAATAATGCCTTTCATTTTTCTAAAGAGAAAAGGATTATTGCAGAAGAGTTTATTGATGGTACTTTACATAGTTTTTCAACTTTTCTAATAAATAAAAAAGTAAAATTTTATTTTAGTGATAATGAATTTTGCCCGATAGATCCATACCATGTCACTGCTTCATTTTCGCCATCTCAAAATATAAATATTGTAAAGAGAGAATTAATAAATCAGATTGAAGTACTTGCAGAATTTTTAAATCTTGTTGACGGGATATTCCACCTACAATATATTTATAAGAATAATAAATTTCATATTATTGATATTACCAGAAGGTGCTCCGGGGACTTTTACCCTATCCCAGTTAAATATTCTAGTAATTTGGATTTAGCTAAATGGATAGTTAAATCAGAAATGGGTTTAAGTTGTAAAAATTTTCCTGATTTTTCTCAAGAGGGTTTCTATGGAAGATTATGTGTTGTAAATAATAATAATGGTATATTGAAAAATGTAGTCATTAAAGAAAAATTGATGGAATACGTCATTGAGATATACAGATTAAAATCAAAAGGTGATTTCATAAAAAAACATCAAAAACTGATGGTCTTAATTTTTAAATTTAAATCAGAGGATGATATTGAAATATTATCTAGAATAGATACATTAATAACAATTGAAATAGAATAAAAAAACCATTGAAACCAGAAATATCTATAATAATTCCCATATTTGGGCATAATCTAGAATTGAATAACCTTCATAAGCGTCTAAAAAAATGTTTATATGAGATTACAAATGATTATGATATTATTTTAGTTAATGATGAAAGTCCGGATAATTCTTGGGAAGTTATTTGTAAGCTAGCTGAAAATGATAAAAGAGTGAAGGGTGTCAACTTATCTAGAAACTTTGGACAACATAGAGCAATTGCTGCAGGTATTAAATATGCGGCTGGTCAATGGTGTGTTATAATGGATTGTGATTTACAAGATAGACCAGAGGAAATAATCAAGTTATATAATAAAGCTAATGAAGGCTATGACATTGTTATGGCACGTAGGGAAAACAGAAAAGATAATTTTATAAAAAGATTCACATCAAAATTCTTTTATTTAATATTTAATTTTTTAACCAACCAAAAATTAGATAACCGTTTTACAAGTTTTGGTATCTATTCAAATAGAGTTATCAATATTTTTAAAAATTTCAAAGAAAAAGATAGGTCTACTGGATTATTATTCAACCTAATTGGATTCAACAAATCTCATGTAGATGTGCAACATGATTCTAGAGACTATGGTGAATCAAGTTATACAATTCATAGTAGATATGTCATGGCAAAAGATCATATTCTATCCTATAGTACCAAACCTCTAGAATTAGCACTGGGACTTGGTTTTTTTGTAACACTTGCGAGTATAGTTTATGCTATTTATCTAATAGGAAGGTATTTTTTCCAATCAGCAACAGTACCTGGATGGTATAGTTTAATTGTTTCAATTTTCTTTTTCTCAGGTATAATAATAATGTTGGTTGGTATGGTAGGACTTTATGTAGGGAAAATTCATAATGAAGTTAAAGGAAGACCGCTTTTTATAGTTGAGTCAACTACTTTTTAAGAACCTTAGCAAATATCTATAATTGAAATAGGTATTAATACGGATTTAGTTATGGATATATGCAAAACACCATCTAAATATTTAAAATTTTGTTTAATTTTTAATTCTAGTAATGAATAATAATAACAATATAGGTTTTAACGTGCCTGCAATTTTAGGCAATGAGATAGATTATATCAAAAAAGCTATAAAGATGCGCCATATACATGGTGGTGGTAGTTTTACATCGAAATGTAATAAATTATTCGAAAAACAGCTTCAAGTCAAAAAATCATTTATAACTACATCATGTACTCATGCGCTTGAAGCAGCAAGCATACTCATAGATATTCAGCCAGGAGACGAAATTATTTTACCATCATTCACATTTGTATCTACTGCAAATGCCTTTGTTTTGCGAGGAGCAAAACCAATATTTGTAGATATACGTAAAGATACTTTAAATATTGATGAAAGTCTTCTTAGTGACTGTATTTCGGATAGAACAAAAGCGATTATCCCAGTACATTATGGCGGAGTTAGCTGTGAGATGGATAAAATTATAGAGCTTATCGAAGATACGGATATCCAATTGATAGAAGATAACGCACAAGGCCTTTTCGGAAAATATAAAGGTAAATATTTGGGGACATTTGGTGTTATGTCAACTCAAAGTTTTCATGAAACAAAAAATATTACATGTGGTGAGGGAGGAGCATTATTTATTAACAACAACGATTTTATTGATCGTGCAGAAATAATTATGGATAAAGGAACAAACAGAAAAAACTATTTTGATGGTAAAGTAGGTTACTATTCTTGGGTAGATTATGGATCATCATATAGACCTTCTGAGATTTTATCAGCTTTTCTTTATGCTCAATTAGAAAAGGCGAGGGAAGTCCAAACAAAAAGAAAAAGAATATGGGATAAATATTGTAATCAATTAAATACTTGGGCGCAAAATAAAGAAGTTATACTTCCAGAAATACCTCACTATTGTGAATCTTCATACCATTTGTTTTATATGGTTATGCCTAGTCAAATTATTAGAGATTTATTAATCGAATATTTAAAGAAGCATAAAATTATTTCTGTATTCCACTATGTCCCCCTGCACAATTCTGAAATGAGTGAGAGATTTGGGTGGAATTGTGATAATTGTCCCATCTCAATTGATATCAGTCAAAGATTGATTAGATTACCACTCTACTATGGTTTAACAGAAAATCAGTCGGATTTCATTATAGAGAAGATATTGAATTTTAAAGATATCTAGTGTATTAATTATTTTTTGATGTGGATGTACTTTTATGCGTGACTTTCCACAATCCATAATCTTCGTTTCTCTTTGTATATAAACTTCCAATCCTTAGCTTTCCAGAAAAGGGAGAGATAATATTAGATATTTGTAATTCATTTTGAGGATTTAATATATTTCTTTTTAAATAATCTTCCATTTTAGATTTAGAGAAAAACAAAATTACATCATTTATATTTAAATTAATTTTTTCTCCAGCCATGTGTTTATAAAAATGAAAATACATTCGTGAATTAGATTGATCAATCACTTCCATAGCAAACTGTGGAGGTACCCAGATTAAGCAATTATCAGGAATATTTTTCGTAATTAGATCCACCTTTTTTAGTACTTTTCTATAGTTTTTTCCAAGTGCTGTATTTTCTATATTAATTATTGTTGGATTAATATGTGTAATAAACATTGCAAAGCATAGAAACAATATTGATAATGGATGCGCAAATTTTTTATTATGGTATTTATTAAATTTCTCATTTGTTGACCTCTCCATATACATTACCAATAATATTAAGACTATATATGAGAAATAATAGCTTCGGCCAAAGTAGGATATAATTAATAGTGTTATTATCCAGATCATTATGTTCCTCTTAGGATTAACTAAAATAGATATTATTATCATAGGTAGGAACCCTATGGAAAACGTAAGATATTTTAAGAAAAGTTCAGGAGACCATCTATGTATATCACTACTCTGGTAGGAATTAGAATATTGATTTATATATGAGGCTAATTCACCGAATGTGAGTATATAGGAAAATAATAGTCCCAGAAAAAGGAGGGTGGTAGCCTGTTGTAAGAATTGTTTTTTTGAAATTAAGAGTAAAACAATCAAAATTGAACATAATATAGCTCCCATTGGATGTATTAAAGATGCAATAGAACCTAAAAATGCAATAATGGGGGAATAATATTTTGTTTTGACTATAATATTAATTTTACTCACCAATAAAATTAAAAGCAGGAAAGTGAGTGTATAAGTTTCACTTCTAAATCCATATGTATATACACTAAAAAGGTATGCGAGAGGTAAAAGAAAATTTATAGTAGAGTTATTAAAACTTTTTTTAATAGTATAGAATATCAAAAAAACGTTTAGTGTAATAAAAATATAATTAATAAATAAAAATGTTATTGTGGTAGTAGGCAAAAAATAATAAAATGGGAATAATAATAATTCTTGAACATGTGTTTTAAAAATATCACCATGAAAATCATGAGCAAAAGTACTGGAATGAAAGTCTCCTCTTATGAAAGAGAACAAATGGCTTAATATCCAAGGACCATCACTGTTTAAAAAAGGGTAATAGAGTTCTAAAACAAATTTCCATAGAATAATTAAAATAATTATTATTTGCGGTTCTTTTATTTTTTGCAAAAAAAGTCTCATTTTTTTGATGTCAAATTCTCATTTAGTCTGTGCCCAATCAAATACGATAATTATTCAAAAACAATAAAATCTGTAGATTCTAGGGTGCGAATTTTCATAGATAAATAATCAGTAATGATTTTATTACCTATTTTGTTAAAGTGTGTTAAATCATAAAAAATATTTTTTTCACTAAGAATTTTTACGGTATCAATAGAATTGATATGGAATCTTTCACAAAGAGTTTCTTTGAAAGAATCTGTTATTTTACCTAATACAGAATTAGTCTCTATTTCTTTTAATATTGGGTGATATGGTAATTCGATCATTAGAATTTCGCAATTTTTTTGTAGAAGATTATCGATTGCAGTTATAATTATTGCTTGTTTATCAAAAATATAGTCAGGCACTCTACTATAGGTCTCCGATATTAAATTATATTCAAGAGAATCAAATTTAATTTCTTCATGATAGGGGTGGAGACCCGAGTAATTATTAGAACGTGTATTTTGAAATAGATTTCTAATAATGATACGGAAAATATCTGATTTTTTATAATTATTATCTGATAAAATTTTTATCGAAGACCAATTTAGTCCTGAGGCATTTCGATCTCTTGACAATCTTCTTATTTGTGCCGGTTTAGAAATTTGTAGTATAACTTGTGATTCCCTTGGCACATGATAAGAAAATGTCATTAAATCATAAACACCATTCCCATGCTCAGCAGATGAAAAAATTTCTCTTTTTGTTGATTTTGAAAGTTCTTCTATATTGATCGCTTGATGTGCCTGAGAATCACCCCATAAAAAAATGGAGTTTTTATTATTAGACTTAATTTGTTTTTGGTCATTGATAATAACAATAGCTAATAGTGAGCAAGACAACAATAGAGTTATTGAAGACAAATAAATGATGATATTTATTACAAACTTTCTCAAAACTGAAAATATATAAATATTGAATTTTCATTGTAAAACCAAAAAAATATTATTGTAATTGATATTATTAAGGCAAGGAACCAGTTCAGTGCAATATTATTTGTTTTCAAAATACGCCCTTTATTGTACATTATAAACCAATCCAAAATAACCAATAATAATACAAATACTATTCCAGATCTATTTTCCTTAGGTAATGATAATTGATTTATAATGTTAAATAAATAATGAAAACTTTGACTAATGCTAGGGCTTCTGAAAAATACCCAAGCTATCGTGGTTAGAAGAAATGTGACTCCCATCTGGAAGCATTCTTTTATTGATGGTAGCCAATTATTTTTTGTAGCTATATCAGTCGTATATTGACGATTTTTTTCTCCAAGGAAAAGTGGTATGTATAAAATTGCATGGACTCCCCCCCAGGCAATAAAGGTCAAATTTGCTCCGTGCCAAAATCCACTTGCAATAAAAGTAATAAATATATTTCTTAGAGAAACTAATTTACCCTTTCTCGATCCTCCTAAAGGAATATAGAGGTAATCTCTAAACCAACTTGAAAGTGATATATGCCACCTTCTCCAAAATTCAGCAATATTTCTAGAAAAATAGGGAAACTTAAAATTTGACATTAATTCAAAACCAAAAAGTTTAGCGGTTCCAATAGCAATATCAGAGTAGCCACTGAAATCACAATAGATCTGAATAGAAAAATAAACTAATCCAAGTAATAAAGTTCCTCCATCTAGGGTATGGTAATTATCAAAACAATAATCAACTCTCCATGCCAAAGAATCTGCAATGACCACCTTTTTAAACATCCCCCATAGTATTAACCTTAATCCTTGGACTCCCTGTTCATACTTAAATACTCGATTGGTTAACATTTGCGGAAGTAGGTTAGATGCCCGTTCTATTGGACCTGCAACTAATTGGGGGAAAAAACTTACAAAAGAAGCAAAAGATATAAAGTCTTTTGTTGGTTTTAATTTTCTGAAATATATATCTAGAGAATATGACATTGTTTGGAAAGTATAGAATGATATTCCAACTGGAAGGATAACTTTTAAGGTCCATGCGCTTTGAATTTCATATCCAAATGAAGATAGTAACATAATCCATGAATCAATAAAGAAGTTGTAATATTTAAAAAATCCAAGTAGACCTAGGTTGAATGAAATACTTATCCAGAGATAGTATTTTCTTATTTTGTTATTATTACTTGCATCAATTTTAAAACCAATAAAGTAATCAGCAATTGTTGAAAGAAAAATTAAAGATAGAAAACGCCAGTCCCACCAACCGTAGAAAAAGTAACTGGATATAAGAACTAATAGATTTTGAATGCGAAGATTTTTATTAAAAACAAACCAATACAGAATGAAAACTGTGGGAAGAAATAATAAATACTCTAAAGAATTAAATAACATGAAAAGGTACTAGTCTTGCTTTATCATTGTATTAAAATATAACCAAAAGGGATTTTAGCCAAGGAGCCATTATTCAATAATAATTTTTTATTATGATTATAAAAACTACTTTTTTGGTGAAATAAACATATTTATTTTAAATTTGCTTGAGACCTAGACATATTCTTATATTTCGTAGAGCCAATGTGCTCACGAGGTAAGATAAAATTAACTAATAGCAATTGGCCACAGGAGTGGTGTATCAATTAGCGGAGTTCAATATGTGGGAAAGATTAAATATTTCCATCGTTTTACAAATTGCTCACTATATGTTGTGGGCATGTCTTTCTATCTTAGTGATTTGTCCAACTTCAAGTCTATATGCTCAGGATGATGATGTTGAAGAATATTGGGGAGATGATGAAGAAGATGAATATTACGATGATGAAGAAGAATATTTAGATGATGATGAATATGATGAAGATGATGAATATGATGAAGATGAAGACGAGGAATATGAAGAAGATGAAGAAGATGAAGAAGACTATGATGAAATTTTGCAAGATGAGGCAGAAAATTTAGGTTATACTATCGATCTGACATTTGCTTCCCCAAGGTTTGTAAATCTTAATCTGATAAAATTCAATTCTACTTTTGAGTTACGTGCAAGTGTGGAGTTCCCTGTATTAATGCAGTTAATGGGTGCTAGGTTTAGGTTTGGTGTCGAGGCTGGGAACTTCAAGTTTACAAATGCAGCTTTCAGTGAGAGTTCACCCAATCTTGCAATTGATGATACATATAGTGGTATTACGCTTATGGGTATCATGAGTTTCCCCGCTGGACCGGGTAAGATTAAAGTCGGAGCTGGTGTTGTTGGCTCATCTGTCGGATTTACTATGGAGTCATCCTATGGAGTTAAGGTTGGGGCATTATCTATAAGAGGTGGCATTCGTTCTATAGAAGCAATGTCAGCAACAACAGCTGGTGGGATTGAAATGGGCCGAACAGGATGGATGGATGGACAAATTGTGCTGGGGATCAATCTTTAAAACTATATAAAATGCTAAATTTTTAGTGCAAATGAAAAATAATACTAAAATATTATCATTTATTTTTATTGTGACAATGGTTTATTCGCCCTTGTTTGCAGAAACGGTAGCGTTCGCACCAGCTGGTCAAGATGCGTCCTATGACATCTACAATACAATTGTAACGAATGCGAATACAAGTGCCGGTACAGGTGGTTTTACTATGTCAGCATCTAATCTAACATATGACCTGTCAAATGTCACCTATCAATTGCAGGCATCTTTTGATGGTGGAACATCTTGGTACAGTAATTTTTCATCTGCTGTGGCTGCTACAGGGACATACCTAGCTAATGGAATGTTTCAGCCTGATGTTACGCAAGAAGCACAAATTTCAGTAAGCCATGAAGTCCTTTCTAATATGAGTGCATGGCCAGGGAATGATGGTACTCTTCATCTTAGAGTTAAGAATATGTACACTGGGACATATAAGCCCAATGATTATGCGAGTGATGATTGGACTATCGATTTAACGCG
>CAZEER010000034.1:8411-23637 GCA_964511215.1 uncultured bacterium
GTTGTCACTTTTTCAATTGATTATTATGATGCAAATTACAATCAGGGTTCGACTCCCCTAACGGGTACTACAGATGGTTCGTCAGTCACAATAGATAAAACAAGTCCTGAGATAACAGTATCGATAGCATCTTCAAATGATGAATCAAGCTTGGCTAAACATAATGATGTCGTCACGTTAAGTATAGGTGCAAATGAAAATTTATTTGAGCCTCCATCTGTCGAGATAGCAACAAATAATAGTGCTACTGTAAATCCTACAACTGCATCTAATACCTACACCGCTACTCATACAATGGACCAGAGCAGTGACCCACAGTCGGCGGTTACTTTTTCTATATCAGGTATAAAGGATTACGCGGGTAATACAGTTTCAAGTATTTCACAGACATCAGATGCAAGCTCTGTTACCTTTGATTATACAGCTCCCCAGTTGACAACAGTTACTACTAGCTCAGATAATGCTCTCAGCAGTGGTACTCGTGCAAAAGCTGATGATGTTGTCACTGTAACTTTTTATAGCAATGAGCAGATTCAGACACCCGTTGTTTTAATTGAATCAGAATCTGCGTTTGAGACAAATGCTTCTGGGGATAAAACATCCTGGACAGGGACAAAGACTATGGATGCTGATGATGCTGATGGTGCTGTAGACTTCACTATAAATTTTAGTGATCTGGCGGGTAATGCGGGAACCGAAGTTGATATTAATGATCTTACCTCAGGTGGAGTGACTTATGATAATACTGCCCCAACTACAAACTCTGTTACGGTTGCTTCAAGCAACAGTAATGATGGTTATGCAATATCAGGTGATGTGATTTCTGTTACTATTGTTTCAAATGAAAACTTACAGGGAGATGAGGATCTTAGCCCATACGGTATTTCGTCTGCTTCTATAGCTTCGAGAACGGTTACAGGTACAGATATAAGTAAAATTTCAGCTGTTAATTGGAAACTCAGTTTGGAGTTGAATGGAAATGAAACAAGTGGCCCCGCACCATACGCTTTTACGATGACTGACCTAACGGGAAATCAGACTGCAGTTACAGCAGATTTAAGTGATATAACGATTGATAATAACGTTCCGTCACTAACATCTATAAATATTGCGTCTGTAAATACTGATAATTCATCTTATGCAAAAGCCAATGATGAAATTAGAGTAACCTTTGTGGCTAATGAGAATCTATCCACGACTACACCTCCTACGGGTTCAATTGCTTCAACAGCTGCAACTGTTTCAGCGACAAGTGGTCAAACAAATTACACCTCAACTATTACTACAAATAGTAATACAACTGAGGGCGATGTTGCATTTACCTTGGCATTCCAAGATCCTGCTGGTAATACTGCAACTGCAAATGCTGTTACTGATGGATCTGGTGTGATTTTTGATAGGACGGCGCCACTGATGTCTTATGTGCGTATGGCATCAAATAATGATAATGCTTTATACGCGAAAGTGGGTTCATTGGTAACTCTTACTTTTAAAGCAACAGATAACTTAAAAGGGACACCGACTGTTACAATGTTTAGTAATGCTGTTACATCTTCTGGGAGTAACAATGATTCTCTTTGGACAGCTACAGCCACGATGCAGGCAAACCAAACTGATGGAGATGTTCCATTTACTTTGGATTTTACCGATTTAGCCGGGAATACCGGTACTCAAATTACTCAAGTATCAAATGATCCTGACGGAGTAGTTATATTTGATGAAGTTTTACCTACCCTGACTCAGGTGAGTATTGCTTCAAACAATAGTAATGGACCAACACTGGCAAAGGTTGGAGATATCATTACTCTTACTATTGTATCCAGTGAAAATATTCAAACTCCTACAGCGACAATTGCTGGAAGAACTGGAAGTGGGGCTGCAGCACTTTCTGATGCAACTAGTGGTTTGTCTTTGTATGAATCCACTTATGAAATGTTAGATGGTGATACTGAAGGTACGGTCGCTTTTGCAATAGATTTTTCTGACCTTGCAAGTAATGCTGGTACGCAGGTAACAGAGCTAGCAAGTGATGCAGATGGCTCCGGAGTGACATTTGATAAAACTGCACCCAGTTTCACCACTGGTTCAGGTGCATCAATAAGTATTTCATCAGATAATGCCGATAATACAGTTGCAATTCTTTCTAATACGATAACCTTACAGCTTACTTCTACCGAGCCAATTAAATCAGGTTCAAATCCTGTAGTTACCATTAATGGCAATAATGCAACTGTTACTAGAAATACATCTCAAAGTTTTACGGCTACATATCAAATGTCGGATTCGGACGGCAGTGATGATATTGCGTCAATTCCTTTTTCAGTAAGTAGTTATGAAGACCTTGTAGGCAATGCAGGGGCAACTGTTGCATCTACTACAGATGGTTCAGCAGTTAAATATGATCCAACAGCACCAACTCTAAGTAATGTTGCAATGGTATCGGTCAATACTAATAACAGTGCATATGCAAAAGAGGACGATGTAATCCGACTAACATTTGAATCTTCAGAGACTATTAATACACCAACGATTTCTTTTCTTGGATCTACAGCGGACATCACTCTAACTCAGCCTCAGGCAAATAGTTGGCAGGTGGAAAAAACTGTTGCATCTGGTCATGCGGAAACGGAAGCTGAATTTAGTATTACTTTTTCTGATCTTGCGGGCAATGCTGGTGTAAATAGCAGTGGAGGGACTGTAGTTTCAACGCTTACTGATGGTAACACTTTAGTGACTGTTGATAGGACAGCACCTTCAGTTACTACTGTTGATATTGCAACTAATAATTGGATTGATTCAAATGAAGATAATATCCAGGATGCTGACGAATTGAATCCACAGTACGCCACCCCTGGTAATCTTATTACTTTGACGATTACTACAGATGAAGCCATTCAAGAACCGGCTGTAACAATTGGCTCCAATGTTGCACCAACAGTAGCCGAGGTTGATGGTTTTGATAAAAAGAAATGGACAGCGACACATACAGCTGGTAATGTTGAAACATTAGGGCAGATGTCCTTCCTAATAGATTTTACTGACCTTGCAAGTAACGATGGTGTTGATCATAATACTATTTTAAATGACACTGATGGTAATTATGTTATCTATGATAATACTCAACCTGTTTTATCAAATGTTATTTTTAAATCCAATAATTCTATTGATACTCTTTACGCTAATAAAAATAGTGTAGTGACTATTACTTTCAATTCTAATGAACAATTATTGACTAGTTCGGTTAATGTTTTTGTCTACGATAATATTGACTTAAACAATGGTCAGGCTGCTACAGTTACCAATACTGATGGATGGGATGGAACTTCTGAGGAATGGACAGCTTCATATCAGTTATCAGCAAGTTTCGATGATAGCGAGGGCGCTGGCTTTACCCTTCCTTATACTATTGACTTTAGAGACCTCTATACTGTAGAAGGTGATCAAGTAACATACCAGACTCCAGGTGTAAAAGGCGGAGTTACTTTTGATAAAACGCCGCCAGATATACCTCAGTTTACATATGTATCAGATAATTCGAATCTAGCTACTCGCGCCAAGACCGGTGATGTGATTACAACAACTATGAAAGGTGACGAGCCTCTAGCTGATCTTACGTTAACTGTAGGAGGAAATAATGTAACTGAAACTGCTGTAGGGGGAAAGTTGGACTCTGTCTGGACAGCTGAATATACGATGTTAACAGGTGATGCAGAGGGTCCAGTATCTTTAGTGTTTGATTATAAAGATTATGCAGGAAATTTAGGTACAACTAAAAATTCAACAACAGATGATGCTATAATTACTTTTGACAAAACAACTCCTACTCTTTCAACTGTAACGATAGCGAGTAATAACAGATATGATAATGCCAAAGCCAAAGTTGGCGATGAAATCACTATTAGTATAGTTGCTAGTGAGAATCTAATCTCAACACCAACTGTAAGTATTCTGGGCAACAGTGCAACTGTAGCCCAAGGTGGATCAGCCTCACAATGGTCTGCTACATACACGATGCAAGCTGAGGATGATGCAGGAGATGTCACATTTAATATTGGATTTTCTGATTTGGCTGCAAATTTGGGTGTTGATGTGTCAGAAACTACGAACAGTAGTTCTGTGACATTCGATAAAACAGCAACAGATATTAGTGCTATATCACCTTCGTTGGACAGTGGTTCTGATAGTGGGGTCTCTAACTCTGATGGTCTGACAAATGATGTGACGCCAACCTTCACGATTACAGGCCTTACGGCCGTTGGTGCTACCACTGACACTTTAATTTTATTTGTAAATGATGTCCGAATGGACAGTGCTGCGGTTGTGGGTAATTCTGTAAGCCTGACTTCAGGTACGCTCACACACTCAATCAATGCATATTCAGTCACAGTAAAAAGCCGTGACTTAACAGGCAATATTTCTGATGCGTCGGCAGCCATAGAAGTCACAATTGATACTCAGGTACCATCGGTGGGGGATGCTCTAGATCTAGTTGTTGCTGATGATACAGGGGTTTTAGATAACGATAATATAACTACGGCTACAACGCCAACATTATTGGTCGCTGGTCTTGCTCCTGGACAGCTGGACTCTGTGCGAATATATCAAGATGTTGCAGGACTAGGAATAACTGACCAGTTTCTTGCTGGATATCTTCTGGCAACTCCTATTACAGACTCATTTACAATAGGTACCGCTCTTTCGGAGGATGTATATACATTCTCATACAAAATCGTAGACGCAGCGGGTAATATTTCTGCAATGAGTGATGATCTCGAGGTTACAATTGATTTGACTCCTCCTTCAACCACTGCCGTTCCTGACTTACTACCTGATTATGATACTGGTGTATCAAGCACAGATGATATAACAAACTTATCTGAAATAGTTTTTCGTATTACAGGTGGTACGTTAGGTGATAGTGTTCTTGTGGTTGATACAGATAATAGTGATGCGATTTTAACTGGCGAGATTATTTCAGCTCAGACTGATATTACTATAAGTAATCTTGATGATGGTACCTACAATTATGCTACAATTGGTAAAGATCAGGCTGGTAATAGCTCAATAAAATCTGACATTATTACATTTGTTGTTGACGCAACTGCGCCTGATCTCAATGGTGATCCAGCCGTTGCAATTGACCTTACGAATTCTTCAGATACTGGGACTGATAATAGCGATAATATTACAAATGACACGATTCCAGCATTTTCAGCTTCTAATTTGAATGTGACAGATTCGGTTTTTCTTTACAGAACTGTCGCTGGCCAAACTGATGAACTACTGGTAAGAGGATACGCTTCAGCATCAACGGTCTCTTTTAATACTCCTGCTGATAAAGCATTTGAAGAGAATAACTATAATATAAAGGTAAAAGCGAAAGATGTCGCTGGAAACATGTCCACCTTTTCAGCTGCATTACCTATCACAATTGATACGACAGCATTTACAATTGTGTCTGCACCAGATCTTCTTCTTGAAGATGATTCAGGCGTATCTACGGAGGATAACATAACCAATGATCGTACACCAAGGCTGGAGCTTAAGCAGTTAGCTGCCTCAACAGATTTCATTGAGTTGTTTATTACAAATAGTTCAGGAGCGACTTCCTTATCCTCAAGTGGAACAAAAGTCTTAAACGTATTTAGTGATACTCTTTTGGTTCCAAGTGACCTAACCGCAGGAACCTATGTCTTTAGTTACCGAGTAACAGATATCGCAGGGAACACTTCATCTTTGAGTTCTGGAACGTCTGTGGTTATAGATTACGTTGCTCCAGATATCCCATCTACCCCAGACCTTGCTGCAGAAAATGATCTAGGTGTATCAAGTACAGACAACCTTACCAGTGCAGCATCGATGGTTATATCAGCCTCTGGTATTGCTACTGGTGATTATGCCATATTGCGTCAGAGTGAGGACGGTGGGGGCTTTGCAATAGTTGATACAGTTTTAGTAGGAAGCGATGACAATAATACGGCTTCTTTTTCGATACAAAATGCGGAAAATATTGAGACTCAATTTACTTACTCGATACAAGCGGAAGATGCCGCAGGTAATGGCTCGGTGGTCTCAAATGAACTTGATGTAAATGTAGATCGACTTGCTCCGGTTGTAGCGGGAATTACAATTGATTTAGATGAAGGCTCTGATACAGGATTTTTAAATGATGATAATGTCACCCAAGATGCAACACCCTCATTTACACTCACAGGACTTACATCAACAGATTCAGTGTTTTTGTATTTTAATGCTACTGACTCAGTGGGTATTCTAGCTGATGCAGCGTCTGGCCAATTTTCAGCAACAATTGAAAATGATGGGATCTATGATATGACTGTTAAGGCAAGAGACTATGCAGGGAACCTATCAGCCGCTTCTCAGGGAGCTTCTCCCTTAGAGAATGGGTATAGGCTGGATACTACTGCTCCAGTTCCTTATGATCCAAATAGTGAGCTACCCGATAGTGACTGGCCGGCACCAGATTTAATCGCAGATTTTGACTCTGGATCGGATAATGCGGATGATATTACAAAAACACGAAACCCAAGTTTCTTGATTAACTATCTAGATCCATTTAGGCTATATAAGGTTGTACTTTATGCGAAAAAAGGTTTTATCAGTACAGATGCAGATTCCAATTTTGTTGCGTCGAATAGTGATAATATAACCCTGTCTATTCCTTGGGTTGATGCAAGTGATGATGATATTCCTGATGAGGGCGAAGGTTTTGCCCTGGATGAAGGTAACTACGAGATTACTTATACAGTAAGAGACTCTGCGGGTAACGTAACAGGCTTGAGTAATGCACTTAATGTGGTGGTTGATCTTACCCCACCTGACGACCCTGCTATTCCAGATCTAGAGTCAGAGGATGACACAGGTGTTTTGAGTGATGATAATCTAACAAAGGAAAATAGTCTGAAAATAAATCTGGCGGGAGTTTCCGAAAATGATATTGGTACACTTTATCAAATTGACCCAGATAATGTACAGACGCTAGTTGGGTCAGACATAATTTCTTCAGATGGACTTTATTTTACAGCCACTGGCCTATTAGATGGAACTTACACATATTATTCAACAGCGACTGATGTTGCAGGAAATACATCTGCATCATCAATTAATTTGGCAGTAGATGTTGACCTAGAGTCACCTGATGTAAGCGGCATTCAGATTGATTTAAAAAACACATCTGACACAGGCGAGTTTGATGATGATGATATTTCAAAGGATAGTAGTCCAGTTTTTACAGTTTCTGGGCTCACGGTTACAGATTCGGTATTTTTATATTTTAACGGAAATGACTCAGTACAAATTGTAGCTTCAGCTGAGTCAGAAGAAGTAACTGGCATACTTGCAGTTGATGGTACTTATTCTGTAACTCTAAAAGCAAGAGACTATGCAGGTAACTTATCTTCTTCTGTTCAAGGTTCAGACCCTGTGGATTATGTTTTAGATAGAGTTGCTCCAACTGGTTATGACCCATCTGACCCTGATAATCCTATAGAATTTTCTGCGCCAGATTTAATCTCCGACAGTGATACTGGTTTTGATGAAAGTGATAATATTACCAATATACAGAATCCAATATTTCGCATCAGTAATCTAAATCCATTTGAAACGAACAAGGTTGTTCTTTATGCGCAAAAGATTTTTACAAATACCGCTGCCGATTCAGGTAATTCAATTTATGAACAAGGTTATTTGGACATAGGTATCCCTTGGGATGATGTTAGTGGCGATGGTTTCCATGATGAAGGTGAGGGTTTTATTCTTGTTGAAGGAGGTCATAGTATTACCTATACAGTCAGAGACCTTGCTGGTAATATTACGTCTGCAAGCCCAGCCCTACTGGTTAATATTGACACTACTTCACCTCCTGCTCTTGGACAGCCTGATCTCCTTGCAAGTTATGATACTGGAGAATCAGCAACAGATAACTTGACAAATTTAGGTGCAATTGTGCTTGACCAGACAGACACAATCCCAGGCTATAAGTGGATTCTTTTTTCAGCGGCAGATGTTGATGATGATGGTATATATGACCCTGCTATTGATAATGTTATTACTGTAATAGACTCCCAGCAAACCCCAACCCCATGGATAGATCTAGATGGTAATGGAATCAAGGATCTTGGCGAGGGAGGATTTGGTAATGATGGTCTTGATCTAGACGGGGATGGTGTAGTTGATGGAACGAGGACGGAATCAATTAGTATAGATGTCTCTGTTGATCCAATCTACCATTTTTATGCTGTTCATGAAGACACCGCAGGTAACCAATCAATTAATAGCAATGTTTTAACTGTTGGTGTTGATTTTACACAACCCTTTTGTGATATTACATATAATGACCCTGATAATTTAGTCCGCGCTGCAGATGGTTCAATAGATGCTACCTTTACCTTTACTGAGTCTATTAATGATTTAGATGGGCCACCTACGATTACTATTCTATATGGTGATGATATTGAAGAGAGTTCTTTTGATACTACTGTTAATCTTTCAAAACAGAATAGTGATAATGATCTCATATGGACTTATCCGATTCCTTTAAATTTAACTGAAATATCAAACTATGATGGATTTGCTGAAATTACAATAAATGCAACAGATGTCTACGGTAATTCAGTACCGGCTGTCAACACCACAGGTAGTAGTGATCTCAGGATTGATAATACTCCAGCATTTTTCACTGACTTTGTCCCAGGAGATAATTCATTTAATAATGATAGTGCAATGCAGGTTATATCATGGCTTCTTAATGAGCCTAATGAAAGTGATGCGATAGATAGTGCAAGTGTAACTCTTAATAATCTTGATGATGGAAATAGTTATGCTGTCTCTTTACCAGTTACTGATTTAATAGAAACTGGTGTTGCTAGACCACCAGGTATTCTTCCAGGGTGGGGTGTGGTTGGTGAGACCTTAGAGTCTATTTCTGAAGGTACTTACGAAGTGATATTTACGAATTTTGATCTTGCTGGTAATACTGGTAATGATACTATTAACTTTTTTACATATGATACAACCCAGCCTACAGTCAATATAAGTTTTAGTCGTTTGTATGCTGCTGATGGTGACACTGTTGTGATCTCTGCAGTATTTACTGAACCAATGCAGGACAATCTTCCACCATATTTTGCGATGGAATTGCCTGGAGGTTTTAATGTTGCTGAGGGTGAGATGGTCCCTACAAACCTACCTGAACCTTACGATGATTTTGGTCAAGATGGTATAGATGGCACTGGAGATGAGAATGGACAATATGATCAGGGAGAGACTTTTGTTGATCTGAATGGGGATGGGGTATGGACAGAGGGTGACCTGATTAACTGGAAATTTGTATATATTCTTGGTAGTGATGGCGAGCCAACAGCTCTTAATGGCCTCGTCAGTAACTTAACGATTTCTAATGCACATGATAGGGCAAATAATTTACTGTTAGGTCCATTGAATATATTAGACTCTGATGGTGATGGTGTCTCAGGTGATCTACTGACTTTTGATAACTTTGATGGTACTGCCACTTTCAATTATGAAAATATTACCAATCCAAATCTTACAAATGTAGGGATAGGTGGTGATAACATTAGAATTACAGTGTCAACTAATGAGCCAGTAATGACAACCAACCCAGTTCCCACATTAAATTTGATATATAATTCACTGGATGATAATATTGAGGGTAATACAGTAACTGGGTTGAACTTGACAGAAAACCCTGATGCAAATACATGGGTGTTCGAATTATTGTTATCTGATTCTTCTCAGGATGATGGGATAATTAATTTTGACTTTTTGGGTAATGATCTTGCCGAAAATCCTATTGAAGTATTGGATAGCAACCAGATATTTGCAGTGGACAATCTACCTCCAACTTATTATGAGACAGGATTGGTAGAGATATATGGAGGAAACCCTGTCCAAGGCTATATTACTGCGAATACGACAGAAATTGGGGTAATGGTCTTTATTGAGAGTTTTGCAAATGATTCTACATTGCAGGAAGGTGGGCAAGTTGAGATTCAATACCGTAATAAAACAAGGGGTCTAGGTCCACCTGCAGGTTGGTTACAGATTGGTACAAATGACCCAATAATAGAAAATGATGATGAATATGAATTTATTCGACCTATTGCAGATCTCTATGCAGTTATGGATACTTCATCTAGCAATAATGATGGACTTCAACCCGGTGATAGTATCTATGTTAGGGCAAGGGTAATTGATAAACATGCTAACGTTACAGCATTTGGAACCAGTCCATATAAATTGGTATATGATCCTAATGGGCCAACCGTGGGAACAATATTAAGTGGAGATTTTCCTGCTTTTACTGAGGGTGGTGGTACCGATACTTTAGTATCGATAGATCAGGTTAGTATTGATTGGAGTCCGTTTACCGAAGAAGGTAATAACGAATCAGGATTAGAGAGATATGAACTTAGGATAAAGAAAAAATACGGACTCGCCGAAGGTCCGATGGAGTTGTTTTTTGGTCCTGAATTAGGTGATACACTCTCCGATACTACCACTTATTTTTATCAAGAATTATATTTAGAGCATGACACCAGGTATATAGCTGAAATTGTTGCATTTGACAGTGCTGGAAACGTATCAACTACTCTAAGCTCAGATACGCTTTTGAGACTGAATTCAAATCCAGTTATTGAAACTATTTCTAGTCAAAATATTTACGAGGATTTAGTATGGACTGATTCAGTGCAAATTACTGATTTAGATCTTAATCTATTGCAGGGTGACAGTCATATATATAGTCTCTCAACAAATATACCAACTGATCCAGTTGAGGATGGAATAGCAAGAGGTGGAACGAGCTATACAATTGCACTTGCTCTTGATGCTATGATACAAGATGATTTTTATAATGGGAATATAATTACAATTAATACAGGTACCGGGGGAGCACAAGTAAGAACAATTTTAGATTATGAAGGAGGGACTAGGACAGCTGTAATAGATACTACAGGATTTACGACCTGGGACAATAATCCAAATTCTGGTACATTGTATGAAATTGGAAGAAGCTCTGTTGTGATTGATTCTTTAAGTGGTGTCTTAACATGGACCCCAACTCAGAGTGATTTAGGTGAATATACTATTACTGTAACTGTGACTGATGCCTATGGTTTAGATAATAACCAGGACTTTACACTTACCCTATTACCTGTTAATGATTCCCCAGGACTTTTCTTGAGTGATTCTGTTTTAATATCTGGAGAATCAACAGGTGTTATTGTATGGGAAGAAGATTTAGAGACATCTGTGGTATGCACCCTTTCAAACTATATTTATGATGTAGACCATGATGTTGCACTTGAAATGAATTGGGGAGTAGCAATCTATGATACATCACAGTTGGATGAAGATTTCCCCATTGGGCAGGTTATTGTTGGACCAAACACACCAGCGGATTTTCGTGCACGTCTTACAAGAGAATATCTTGGTTTTGACCCTAATAATAATTCCGCAAGAAGAAAACTATTCTCAAATGATAGGATAGAATTAATTAATAGTACTCGTACCAATCCTCTGCTAGATGTGAACATTGAAAAAATTGATCTGAATGGTGATGGAAATGTGGAAACTGTAATTGCAACTTTTGAAAGTGACTCAAATTATCATGGCTCGAACCATCGAGTTGAATTTATCGCTGAGGATGGATTTGGATTAGAAACTAGGGACACGATAATTGTCAATGTATTACCTAAAAATGATCCACCTACGATTGCTGCTCTTCCTGATACTGTCGTTAATGAGAGTGATTCCATATGGCTGGAATTTGCTTCTTATACCACAGATATTGATGATGAGTCTCTAACATTTACTATAACAGCTTTAACTAATGAGGATAAAATAAGGATAGGAGATTCTCCGCCAGCTTCACCTTTTGAATTTGTGTCAGAGGGCCTTGGTGACTCCGTCCTTTTTGTGCCTGCATCAGAGTGGGCTGATTCTACAACTATTCTTGTTGTAGCAGCTGATGAAGATACGTCTGCATCAGCAATATTTACCCTCGATATTACCAGAATAGAGCGTCCTCATATATCTGTGTCAGTTGTGCAAAATAATGCATTTAGTAATTATTTACAGGTAATGGCAATTGACACATTATCTAAGGCTACATTTTTATCAATGGAGGTACAAAATCAAAATATCCCGTTAGATACTATTGCGGCTTTTACCTATACTGGTGATATAACATTTGAATCGCAGGGTACATATACGATTGATATTTATGCAAATGCTGTTGTAGGAGACACAACAGTTAGTGAGTCATTCTCACTTGCAGCTGGTAAAGCTGCTAGTCAGTGGACTGGAAGAAGTTATGATGGGCAATTCTCGGTAGTGGGGAACCCTGGATCAATAACATATGACCAGCCTTTCCTTATAGCAGACTCAACATTGTTTGCAGAATCGTTTCATGATAGAGCATCATATGTATTAGGTAATGAAGGTTTTGATTTCAACCTTCCTGTTGAAATTAGAATGGTAAGTGAGCGTGATGATTTGGCAATTCACAGAAGAAAAAATGGTGTAACATGGGAAGAATTGCCATCCCTAACAATAGAAAGTGAAATTGTTACACTTTCAGAAAAGTCTGGCTACTTTAAGCTGGGACCAAAAACGATTATTGTTCCTGAACAGACAAATATATATCAGAACTACCCTAATCCATTTAACCCAACAACAACTGTTATGTATGATATTGGATTATTGGATGGGCTAAGCCAAAATGTTACAATAAGCATATATAATTTACTTGGACAACACGTAGCAACGTTGATTGAAAATAAAGATCAAATCGGACAGTTTAAAGTTCAGTGGGATGGCTATGATGAATTTGGGCAGCAAATGTCATCTGGTATATACTTTATACAGTTAACCACAAAAACTGGTATTATCAAAAATAAAAAGATGATGTTATTGAAATGATAAAATATTTTAAAAATTCAACATTTGCTATCGTATTAATATTGATGTCAGGATGCAGACAAACTTATGAACCAACTGATAGCGATCTATCTAACTTTGGTTGGAATTACTATGAGGAAGGGCGTTATGATGAAGCATTTGACTGGTTTTTACAGGCAATTACTGAAGACCCATCGTATGTGGACGCATATAATGGTATTGGCTGGACTCTGGGTCGTATGGGACAGCCAGCATTAGCTGTGGATTATTTTTCAACAGCAGTGAGTGAATTATTTCCTCCTGAAGAAGAGTTCAAAGAATATAAGTTAGACTACTATGCCGGGCTAGCATTTGGCTATAATGCAATTGGTAATGATGCACAGGCTTTAAACTATGCAAAAACTTTATTTTTTGGAAATTTTGATAATATTATTGGTGATGACGATTGGTGCTTTTGTCATGAAGAACATATAAATCAAATAGATGTTCGCCTTATCCAGGCAGTCTCAGAATATCGCCTAGGGCTTTTTTCAGATTGTATTGCTACTATTAATAAAGCATATGGTAATTTGACAAATTCATTAGATGTTGCAATAAATTCCAATAGTCTTAGCGGCGAATATTTAGATTTGGATGGAAATTTTGAATTTAATTCTGGCGATTTCATATGTAACGGTGAATGGGCAGATACAGATCAGGACAATCAACTCGATGAAGGTGAGGAGAGGTATTTTGATGAATACCCTTTAAATATTGATCATACCACTGTATCTGGGAGAGCTATTTTAGCGAATCATCTTGCGCTTCTTGCATCATATACATCAATAAATAATGAAGTAAATGGTTTAAGCTGTAATTGTACCAACTAAAACACTTAAAGCACTAAGCATCATTAGCGAACTAATTCTTTCCAAAAATTCTCCTGTAGAATGGATGACCAAAGCTTATCAATTAGCAGAAAAAGCTTATGAGATTGGTGAAGTGCCTGTTGGTGCAATAATAGTGAAAGATGATAAAATTATTGGCCAAGGCTACAACCAAAGAGAACTCCTAAAAGATCCAACAGCACATGCCGAAATAATTGCAATCTCAGCAGCGTCAAATACAATAGGAAATTGGAGATTAGAAGGTTGCACTTTATATGTAACAAAAGAACCGTGCTCAATGTGTGCAGGGGCTATTATAAATTCTAGGATCTCTAATCTAATATTTGGGGCCTATGATGATAAAAAAGGTTGTTGTGGATCATTGTATCAATTATGTGGAGATATACGGTTAAACAGTAAAACAGCAGTTAAAGGCGGCATAGAAGAGAATAAGTGCGGGGAAATTTTAAGACAGTTTTTTAAGAGCAGGCGAGTTTAAGATTATTTTAAATTGATTAACAATTTATAGGATTAAGAGATTATTTCCTAATCGATGGATACCCAATGATATCCTATTAATGGATTATTAAATATTACTCTTTTTGAAGCTCAAATGATTCTGAAAGAAAAATATTATTTTTAATTTGACCAGAAACTTTAGCAATCCTTACAGCGTTGCAAAATCCGTCTTTTGCGTGGGAGTCTCCATGGTCCTCTATTCCCGAACCTTTTACATTATAAGACTTTTCATCAATTTGAATTGCAAGGCTACACTTTCTGTTTTTTTTCATACCAAAATTGCACATTCCACATGATGCTAGAACCAGGCCTTTTACAGCACCATTTTCATTTATAGATGTAACGAAGTCAATTGTGGGTATTTCTGAATTTTTATTTGAAATATTACATGATCCGCAACCAGCATAAACTATATTGAGTGCAAAATAAAAAATTATTGTAGTGGCAGTTGATAGTCTAAACATATCATTTATCCTAAGTTTAATGATTATTAAGTTAAAATAATAAGTAACTAACATTAAGACTTTTAATTTTTTGTTTTGTAGAATACTGTGACAAAAACTGTATTCTCTCTTAGGTGTTGAGATTGAGATGAACTGATAATTTTTATATTTTTATTATCATTGAGCCATGCTTGTATTTGTTTTTCTATTTCATTGCTTAAGGGTATGAGATCAGTTTTTACAATCTCAAAAACTTTAATTTTCATTATCATTTTTTCCTATAATATTTTGGTTGAAAAAAGGACAAATATTTTTCCTTTTTATACAAATTGTATGAAATATACCATATTTTAATGATCAAAATTAAAATAATTTGATTAGATAAAAAGTGGAGAGAGAGGGATTCGAACCCCCGGTACCCATAGGGTACACTGCATTTCGAGTGCAGCGCATTCA
>CAZEER010000035.1:0-20991 GCA_964511215.1 uncultured bacterium
TAATTAATGATAAAAATTTATTTAACTCTTTGTTATTAAAAGCAACCCACCATTCGCCAGCAGCAGCATTATCACTATGCATCGGAATAGACCATTCTTTGGGAATATTGATCTGCAGTTCTTCCATGTTCAATTCTGGCTTTGAGATACAGCCAGATTGAAAAATAATAAACAAAGAAAAAAAACCACTAAAGAAACGTGATACCATTTTATTAGTTTTCCAAATTTTGAATAATTTTAGAAAGTACTTCTTTAAATATTTCGATTTCTTTATCAGGTATTTTTCCTCTTGCTTCTTTCCGTGTTTTTTCCATAATAGGAAGAACATCATAGAAAAGCTGCTTGCCAGAATTAGTTAAAACGACTCGTTTGATGCGATGATCAATTTGGTCCGAAATACGAACAACTAAACTTTTCTTTTCCAAGGAATCAATAATGCGAGTAATACTCGGCTTATCTTTCAAACATATCTCGCCAAGTTTTTTCTGAGAGGGTGATTCAAAATGCCAAATTGGCCCAAGTACCATCCACTGATCCATAGAGATATCTATCCCTGAATCCAATACATTTTGGACAAATCTCCCTGTCATTGAATTGTGAGCTGATCTAATCAGCATACCAAGATTCATGTGAAACTTTAATAATGCTTCTTTTGACATAATAGAATATTAAAAATTATAAAGTTGCATTTGCAACTTTACAATATATTTTTTGAAGTAATCATATATATATATATATTAAAAATTATTAAATATTAGTTGCTAATGAAACTATATAAATTAAATAATATTAATTGGAATTAAAAAATTAAGAAGAAATATCTTCTGATCTAATTGGAAGTTTCCTTATACGTTTTCCAGAAGCTGCGAAAACCGCATTGGCTATTGCAGGCGCTATTGGAGGCAATCCGGGTTCTCCAACTCCGCCAGGCTTTTCATTGTTTTTGATAATGTGAATATCAATTTCAGGGACTTCATCCATTCTTAAAACTTGGTAATCATCAAAATTGCTTTCATTGACCCTACCATTTTTTACAGTCATTTCACTTTTTACTGTTGCTCCAAGTCCAAACACAATTGAGCCCTGCATCTGCGCTCTAATAGTCATAGGATTAACGGTCTGACCACAATCGATAACACATGTTACCTTGTGAACTCTTAAATCATTAGAGTTTTCTATAGAGATTTCAGCTATCTGCGCAACATGAGTCCCAAAACTGTGATGGTAAGCGAAACCTTGGAAATGCCCTGAAGCAAGATTGGATCTCCAACCGGCTTCTAGAGCTACTTTACGAATAACAATTGATGGTCGTGAATTATAATCTAAATGTTTTAATCTTAATTCTATAGGATCAACCATTAATTGATCTGCCACTTCATCTATGAAGCATTCATTTGCAAAAGCATTTTGTGAATTAAATACTGCTCTCCAGAACCCAAGTGGCACATCTGTTTCAAAGGGGATTGCTTTTATTAACTTATGATGAAAATTATATGGAATCTCACTTGCTCCATCAGTAATCATCGTATTGCGCAATTTATTTTTGACAACACCTATATTTACTGCCCACTTAGCAATACCTGGTAAATCTGCACCATATTCATTAAGTGCGTTTCCAGTAAGAGGATCAGGAGAAACAACTACATGCTTCCAAACATTGATATCACCGCCTTTAAGATCAGCTATTAATTGATGAACACTTGAAGGTCGCGCAAAGCCATGCTTTATATCATCTTCCCTTGAATAAATAAGTTTTATTGGAGATTTAATTTTTTTTGATATATGTACCCCTTCTTCTATAAAATCATTAAATGACTTTCTACCAAAACCACCACCTAGAAAAGTAACGTTAAGCTTGATTTTTTCCTCATCCAAGCCAGTAACATTAGCTGCTCTACTAATTGCATTAGTAGGATTCTGAGTGCCTGCCCATATCTCACAGCTCTTATCCGATACATTTACTACACAATTACAAGGTTCCATTGCAGCATGAGTTTGAAAAGGTAAATAATACTCTGATTTAAAAATATTTTTGCTTTTTGATAGAAATTTTGAGGGATTACCTTCTTTTTTGACAGTGCTCGAATTCCCACTGACAAGATTTGTTAATTGTTCTTTATAAATCTTACTATCAGCGTTTACAGGATGTTTTTTCTTTTGCCAATCAACTTGCAATTGTTTTCTAGCTTTAATCACGGACCAAGTATTTTTACCTACTACAGCTACTCCAGATGGTATAATTAAAACATCTACAATCCCTGACTGCTTTTTAATTAAATCTGCATTGGAACTTTTATATGTTGCTCCAAAAAACTTTGGCCTTTCAACCATTGCATAGAGCAAACCTTCAATATCTATATCCATAGCAAATGTAGCTGATCCATCAACCTTCATTTTCGAATCGGTACGCAACATATCTTTCCCAATAATTGAAAATTCAGAAGGGTCTTTAAGCTTTATCTTTCTTGGGATCTTTATTTTTGAGGCTTCTTCCACAAGTGAACCAAACGTAGCAATTTTCCCACTTTTTCTGTGAAATACAGTGCTGTTTTCAGCATCACATTCAATAGGACTGACCTTCCATTTTAGTGCAGCAGCTTCAATAAGTATATATTTTGCTATTGCCCCTGACATCCTCATCTTTTCCCAACCATAACCTTTGATTGACATACTTCCACCCGTACCCATAAAATTGTCTTTTGAAACTTGTTGTACTTCAATTTTATCCCAGTCTGCTTCCATTTCTTCTGCAATTAACATTGGCAAGGAAGTCCATACCCCCTGTCCCATTTCTGCTTTTGCAACAGAAAGGATTATAGAATCATCACTTAAAACATTTATAAAAGTATCTGGTGAAAAATTTGAGGTTGTTAATTTATTTGCAGCAAAGGATAAGTTAAAACCAATTGCAAAACCCGAACCAATTATGGATCCAACTTTAATAAACTCTCTACGTGAGATTATATTCTCTTTATCCATTTTTGATTTCTTTTGCAGCGGAGTGAATTGCTTTACGGATTCTTTGATAAGTACCACACCTACAAATATTCATTTTCATAGCATTATCTATATCATCATTTGTGGGTTTATTATTTCTAGATAAGAATCCAACCGCAGTCATTATTTGGCCTGATTGACAATAGCCGCACTGGGGCACATCATACTTCACCCAAGCTTTTTGAACAGGATGGGTACCATTATCCGACAAACCTTCAACCGTGGTTATTTCATCTTCTAGATCTAAGAAGTCGATGGATGTCTGACAAGATCTTGTTTCTATTCCATTGATGTGGATTGTACAAGCACCACACAGACCTTTTCCACATCCAAATTTAGTGCCTGTTAATTGTAGTTGATCTCTGATTATCCACAGTAATGGTGTATCACCATCTGCAGAAACAGTTTTTTTCTTTCCATTTATATTTAAAACGTATTTTTTCATGATGAAGTTTAGAAATGAATTTACTTACACATTTATTAAGTTTTTCATTTTCAACCGGTTTTCTTCCACTACTCCATCCTTTTCCGTAATCTTATAGACAAACGATTCTTGATAAAATTGCAACGCTCGGTAAATTATTCCATCTTTAAAATGTATGGCTGCACCACCATCAATGGCATAACCAGGCATAGCTTGACCATTTAATAACATTTTATGTACAGCAGGTCGTCTATCTTTCTCTTCTTGATAATGAGGGCATGCCATACCATCGATAAAACCTAGACAGTCTAGAGTATTTAAATTACTCGCCCAAGAATCAGTTATGCCCTGCTCAAACCAACATATGGCACCCGCACTCACCCCTGATAATATTGTACCTTCATTATATGCTTTAAATAAAAGTTGATCCAGTTTCCATTCGCGCCAAACAGCAAGCATACTTTTAGTATTTCCACCGCCTATATAAATTATATCTGCCTGATTAATTATACTATCTAGTCTTGGAGTTCGCTGGAAAAGAGTGATGTGTGATGGTGAACAATCTAGTTTAGAAAAACAAGAATAATAATTAACAATATATGATTTATCTTCTGCGCTCGCAGTAGGAATAAATACTATATTTGGCTTCTCCTTGCATGATTGGTCTAATAAATATTTCTCAATAAGATTATGCCTTGGGTTCCTTCCGAAACCACCTCCTCCTATTGAAATGATTTGCCTTATATTTTCCATAGCCTATCTCAATTTCAATAAACTATTTACAATCCCAACATTTGATCTAAATGTATCCATGCTTAAAAACCGCCCACTCAAAGTTGATACCACAGTTTCCCCCTCAGAAAGATACATAAAGTCCTTTGAGTGGGTATTCTCAAGTTTTATTTGCCCATTTAAAGACGTAAATATTGAATACCGTAATTTATCAAATAAAGCTTCATTCTGATATTCTGCTAAAAAATCAGTTTGCTTGACCTTAGCTATAGTTGAAGGTGTATTTAAAATCAAATAATGGTCACAATGCTTGCCCATTTCTACTATAACCCTTCCTTCAAATAATGCTAATTCTGTCTTATGTGTTGCTTTTTCAATATCAAAAAGAAGTCTGGCTACTGAATTATCGTATATTTTAATAAACGTTCGTTCATAAATCATCATTATTGATGCAAAACCAATAGCATTGGTAATTAATTTATCTCCATGATATAAATAATCACCTTTTCTAATTAGGCCTGTTCTAATGTTGCCTTTGCGCTGCACCTTACCATTTATCTCCAAGCATAAGGCAATAGGTATGGGGTCTGTCCTTGAAAACCCCATTCCCGCACTTAGACAAACTAGAAGGATCACACGTACTAAGATTAGTAATCCTTTTATCAAAAATATTTATTGAATTTTTGATTCAAGTAGAACTCCGCAATTGTAGGCCTTTACTAGACCCACCTAATCTTAATCAACTCATTAGAATGAAAGCAAGAAATAACTAAAAAAGTTTAACATATAACATCATAATACTATTTAAATAACCTAAAGAAAATCGTCCATTCCTATTTTCAGAAGTTATATACATTGATAGTTTCATATAAATCTTGTAAATTAGCATGTAGGGTTAGAGAGGATTACAAATTTTTTTATTTTACTGACTCTTTTGACACACTTTTTATCACCCAATATTGGGCCAGAATTTACCATCCTCTTTTATAAACCCATTTAATAAGATACTTATGGAGTATCTCTTTGATATAAAAAGACTACTCCCTAGCGCTGGTACGTATCTACAATAACGTTTGGGTATAACATGCAAAAAGAAATTTTTATCAATGAAAGCATGGAGGAAACTCGTATTGCTATTCAGGAAGATAGTCAACTAGTTGAAGTATACATTGAGAAACAAGATAGCCATCGGATGGTTGGCAATGTTTATAAAGGAAAGGTAGAGAATGTATTACCTGGTATGCAAGCTGCTTTCGTAGATGTAGGATATGAATTAAATGCCTTCCTGCCTTTTTCTGAAATTGGTTCGGAGGAATATATCATTGAGCACAGCAGACCTCTTAAAAAGAATAATAAGCATGATAATATCGAAGTTGACTTAAAAAAGGGCCAAGAAATCTTTGTACAAGTTATCAAAGAACCTTTCGCAGGTAAAGGCCCCCGGGTCACAACAGAAGTTGCTTTACCTGGTCGACTGTTAGTCCTAGTCCCTAGTGCTAATTATATTGGAATTTCAAAAAAAATATGGGATAAATATGAAAGGAGACGATTAAAAAAAATTGCTAAAAAGCTTCGGGAAAGAGACATAGGCATTATAATCAGGACAGTTGCTGAAGGTAAATCTGAAGAACATATTGAAAATGATTTTAATCAACTAAATGAAAATTGGAAAAAAATTGAGAACAAAGCCATCAATGAAAAAGCTCCTATCTTAGTTTATGAAGATTTGGAGACTGCATCAAGTGTAGTCAGAGATCTATTAACCCCCGATGTAGAAAAAATTATTATTGACTCAAAACGGCTTTACAAAAAGACAAAAAACTATTTGGCTGAAGTTTCTCCTAGTTTATTGGATAGATTAGAATTATACAAAATCAAGTCTCCTCTATTCGAGAGTTTTGGAATCGAATCTGAAATCGAAAAGTTAATGCGTCCCAAAGCTTGGTTAAAAAGTGGAGCATATTTAATTATTGAAAAAACAGAAGCCATGGTTGTGGTAGATGTAAATAGTGGCCGTTTTATAGGTAAAAAACTACATGAAGAAAACTCTCTAAAAATTAATTTGGAAGCTGCACGAGAAGTAGCTCGTCAATTGCGCCTTAGAGATCTATCAGGTCTTATTGTTATTGATTTTATTGATATGAAGTATGATGAAAATCGAAAAAAAGTTTTTCATGAACTTAGAAAAGAACTTAGAAAGGATAGAGCAAAAGTCGCTGTCGCACCTATAACTGAATTTGGACTTCTAGAAATGACCAGACAAAGGATTAGGGTTAGTTTATTAGATTCAATGAGTGACGAATGTCCATCTTGTCGAGGTTCTGGACGAATTATTTCACAAGAAACTTTAATTACTCGCATAGATCATTGGTTACGACGTTATAAAACACGAAATAGAAGTCTAAGATTAAAGCTACAACTCAATACAAAAAATGCAAATTACTTACAAGGTGAAAAAAAACATGTTCTAAAGGGTTTGATGTGGCAAAACTTTGTACACCTTAAAATTGAAGAAAATCCTGATATGAGACATGATGATTTTCGCTTTTTTAGAAGAAATGATGGAATTGATGTTACTGATGAAATGAATCTTGATAAAGAAGGAATGACCTAGTAACTTTGCCGGCTTTTAGAGAAAAGATTATGTATGCAATTGTAACTATCTCGGGAAAACAATATAAGGCCTCAGAGGGGACTCGTGCTCGTCTACCAAAACAAAATGGTGAGAGTGGTGGAAAGTTAACATTTGAAAATGTTCTACTTATCAATGATGGTAAAAATACCCAAATAGGGGATCCTACTCTACCAGGTGTATGTGTTACAGCTACAATTTTACACCATGGTAGAAATAAAAAAATTTTGATTTATAAGAAAAAAAGGCGTAAGGGATATCAACGAAAGAATGGTCATCGTCAGTGGTATACAGAAGTAGAATTTCAATCAATAAAAGTATCTGGAAAAAGTACAGAAGGTGAAAAACTTAATAAACAACCTAAAGCTGTTAATAATTCAGATCAGGAAGAGGAATAAAGTATGGCACATAAAAAAGGGCAAGGTAGTTCTAGAAATGGCCGTGATTCAAAACCAAGTTACCTCGGTCTAAAAGTTGCAGATGGGCAATCTATATTATCTGGGACCATTATCCTCAAACAAAGAGGGACTAAGATACATCCAGGAATTAATGTTCGTCGTGCTAATGATGATTCCTTATTTGCCACAGCAGATGGCATTGTAAAATTTAATAGAAAAGGTCGTAAACGAAAATTTGTAACGGTTATATCTGGTAAATAATATTTATCCCTCCACTAGGGGTTTGATTTTATAAATGGAATAATTATGGGACGGAAAAAAATTACATTAATTGGAGGTGGACAAATAGGCGGAAACCTAGCATTAATAGCTGCCCAAAAGGAACTCGGTAATATTGTCCTTTTTGACATCCCAAAGGCAGAAGGAATGGTCAAGGGTAAAGCTCTTGACCTTATGCAACTAAGACCTCATGATGGCTATGATTCAAATATTGTAGGCACATCGGACTGGGATGATACAAAAGATTCTGATGCATTTATTATCACAGCTGGTATCCCAAGAAAACCAGGTATGAATCGTGAAGATTTACTTGGAATTAACCTAGAAATAATGAAAGATGTTGCAATAAATATTAAAAACCAAGCTCCTAATGCATTTGTAATTGTAATCTCTAATCCTTTAGATGCAATGGTCTACGCTTTTTATAAAATTTCTGGATTTAAAAAAAATCAAGTTGTTGGAATGGCTGGAGCTTTAGATAGTTCACGTTTTCGTACTTTTATCGCAATGGAAACTGGATATTCAGTTCAAGATATCACTTGTATGGTACTCGGTGGCCATGGTGACACAATGGTCCCTATATCTAGACTCGCTACAATTGGTGGTGTCCCGGTTACGAATCTAATTGAACCTGAAAAGTTAAAAACCATTGAAGATCGAACTCGCGTGGCTGGAGGCGAAATTGTTAAACTTTTTGGCAATGGATCTGCATTTTATGCCCCTGCACAATCTGCTATTGAAATGGTTGAATCATTTCTCCGTGATAAAAAACGTGTTATACCTTGCGCATCATTGTGTGAAGGAGAATTTGGAATTAATGGGTATTTTATAGGTGTTCCAACCGTTATTGGTTCTGGTGGCATTGAAAAGATACTGGAATTCGAATTAACAGATCATGAAAAATCTGAATTAAATAAAACTCTAGATGCTGTTAAAAAAACTGTTTCAGAAACTGGTTTATAAACCATATAACATATAAATCTCAACAACTTCCTCTGAATTACAGAGACTTTTTTTGTTTATAATACTGCTGTAAATTGAATTACAGGTGAAAGGAATTTCAAAAATATCTACTACTCTTGTTTTTTATATAGTGGTCTATATATATGCCCAGGGTATAATTAATAATGAAAAACATGGAAACACTTCCACTCAAATTAAACAAACTTATAGATTTGATAAACTCCCTGATAATGGCTCTTATTTAATTACAATTGAAAATATTTCTAGTAATATCAAAATATCTGGGAAAGAAGGTTCTGGCGCACTAGTAACAATAACAAGAATTGTTTTTGGCATTACTGAAGAAGAGATAACTATGGCACACAAACTAGCATCTTCTTCTGTTAAACATATTGAAGATGAAAGTCTTATTCAAATCATTGGAGAAAACAAAAATGATTCTGAATATTTTATTGAAACTTATATTTACTTAGATATACCTAAAAATGTGAATTTGAATCTGCAAATTCTAGGAGGAGATGTAGACTTAAGTGATATAAGAGGAGAATCAATAATTGAAACCCTAGGGGGTGATATATTAATTAAAAATTATTTAGGACGTATTGATGTAAAAACAGAAGGTGGGGATGTAAATATCGATTATTTGGAAGGTATACTATATGCTCATTCTTTTGGAGGGAATCTAAGAATTGCAAAATGTAAAGGCGAAATATATTTATCCACTATTGGAGGAGATAATTACGTAAACGAGTTAAGTGGTTTACTTAATATACAATGTAGTGGAGGCTCCATAAACATCACAAATATTGAAAGTAGTGAGATAGTATGTCGTACTTCTGGAGGTGCAATAAAAGGAGCTAACATATCTGGTAAAAGTAATCTTAAAAGTTTTGGAAATAGTATAGAACTTGTAAATATATCAGGCAATGTTAATCTTGAGACATCTGGCGGATCAATAAAAGTAGATAGTTCTAAGGGCTTCTTAAAATGTGAAGCGGCAACTGGCGATATTCAACTGAAAGATGTAAGTGGAGTTATTGAGAGTTTGACATCATCTGGCAATATAACATTAGAATCTGTTTATAATTCATCAATAATGGATCATAGTATCAATATGGTTACACACTCCGGTGATCTAATAGCCAGTATACCTAAAGAACTCCCAGCTAGTATTAAGAGTATCATTCACCAGACCACATCCATAAAAAATTTAAATTCCACAATAGCTTTAAATATCAAGGTAGAACAAAATAAAGTCGTAGGTACTCGAGTTATTGGAGGAGGCACTATTCCAATTAACTTAGAAGCTCATCATGGATTAATTGTACTTAAAGATTATTAAAATATTTATTTTTTAATACATATTTTATTAGTACTAAATTTTTGTTACAGTTACGCTATTTCTAAAAAATTTCATGAATACAATAAACAAAATATTTACGAATAAACCCGCTATCCTAGTTATAGGAGATTTAATGCTTGATAGATATATTTTTGGTGAAGTAGATCGTATATCTCCTGAAGCTCCAGTTCCTATCGTGAAGTGTACCAATGAGCAATTTATGTTGGGAGGTTGCGGTAATGTTATTAACAATTTAAATAATTTAGGCTCAAAGCCATCAATAATTAGTGTTATTGGGGAAGATCTAGCTGGCAAACAGATTTTTAAAGCTTTAAAAAATAAAGGAATATCTAATTCTGAAATAATTACAAATCCAAATATACCCACTACTGAAAAAATGCGTATCATTGCTGCAAGACAGCAGACTGTCAGAGTAGACTGGGATTCAAAAGAGTTTGATTTAAAAATATATAATGAACTACTAACAAGATTATCTCCAAAAATAAATGAATCAGATGGAATTATTATAAGTGACTATGGGAAAGGGGTTTGTACAGAAACAATACTCAAAGAAGTAATAAAACTTGCTCAAAAAAATAGAGTGCCAGTGTTTATTGACCCAAAAGGTGCCGATTGGGTGAAATACTCTTTTGCAAATTTGATAACACCAAACATAAAAGAAACAGAAATGATTATAGGTAGTAAATTATTATATGATACAGATTTTGAAAAAGCTGGAATACACATTTGCAATACTTATAAAATTGATGCTTGTCTAATTACTCGTGGTAAAGATGGAATGTCATATATAAGTAATGATACGATTTTTCATTTAAGATCAGAAGCAAAAGAAATATTTGATGTTAGTGGTGCAGGCGATACTGTTATTAGCGTTGTGGCTTTAGGTTTAGTAAATGGCTTAAACCCCCGAGATGCCTCGGAAATTGCAAACTGTGCTGCAGGAATTGTTGTCGGGCATATAGGAACCTCAGCAATTACAGTGGAAGAATTAAAAAACAGTTGTTAATTATTCATTAATCATCTTAAGAACTTTTATAACGAGTTTTTCAATCCCTTCTGCAGTTTCCTTTATAGAATCAGCTTCTACGTATGCTGGAGTAGACACAATTTTATTTTTTTTATCAATTACAATACCTCCTGCCCCTACTTCTTTAGTCGCAATTCCCATAGCATTTATATCTTTAGTAATTTTCTGATTGAATCCCCCTGTAACTATTCCACTTCTACCCATATTCTGCAGAATCTTTGCTACCATCACAGAAGCAATGCAAATTGCACCTATAGGTTTGCCCGCTTCTAAAACTTCACGGATTAATTGTTCTACATCGTTAATCACAGTACAATCCGTTCCGGTCATAGCATAGTCAAAAATATTCTTTGCCATCCCTGTCCCTCCAGGGAAAATCAGTGCGTCAAACTCATCAACATTTATAGTATTTACTGGCACTATATTACCTCTAGCAATTCGAGAAGCTTCAACTAGAATATTTCTAGAAGATTCCATTGTTTTTCCATTATAATGATTTACTACATGAAATTGATCCATATCCGGAGCCATTATTTTTACTTGTGCCCCAGCACGATCTAAAGCTAATAGCGTAATTACTGCTTCATGAATTTCTGCTCCATCTTGGGCACCACACCCTGCTAAAACAACTCCAATTATCATATTATTTCCTTTGGTTTTGTTTAATATTTCTTTTTAAGCCTGTATACTTTGTTCGCTTAACAGCCGAATTTTTAAATAACTTGCGGAAAGTTATATCATCCAATGCTTGCCAGTCTTCATCTGTAAAGTCTAATATTTCTTTACGAGGTTTAAACATCTTCATATCCGTTTCTTGTGCATACTTTTGATTCCATGGACAAACCTCTTGACAAATATCACAACCATAAATCCAACCATTTAGATTATGCTGTTCTTTTTGATAATCACCTCGATACTCTATAGTCATATAAGAAATACATTTTTTTGCATCAATTTTATATGAGCCAAGTGCTTGTGTCGGACATGCATCAATACATGCTGTACAGGTTCCACATAAGTCTTCTGAAAAAGCTCTATCGTAATCCAACTCTAAATCCAGAATTAATTCACCAAGAAAAACCCAACTTCCATAATCACGAGTAATAAGATTTGTATGTTTGCCCAACCAACCTAACCCTGCATTTTTTGCCCATACTTTATCCATAACTGGTGACGTATCAACACAAGCTATGCCTTTCACATCTGGGGAGGATGATTTGATCCAATTTAATAATTGAAATATTTTCTTTTTTAAAATATTATGGTAATCATCTCCCCAAGCATAATTTGAAATTTTATAGTTTGATTTTATATTTTTTTGATCTTTCCCCACAAAATAATTCAATCCAAGAGATACAACAGATTTTGCTTCAGGGAAATAAGTGTGTATATCCCCACGTTCATCTTTTCTTTTAAACATCCATTCCATGGTTGCATGATGTCCTTTATTTAACCATGATTCAAGATCGTCACGTTCTCGAAGTGTTTCTTTTGCTTTTGCAATACCGACCTTTTGAAAACCCAATTCTTTTGCTTTTTTCTTTATAGATTCAGATGAAATTTTCATTAGTCGAATTTAATTCATTATATGAGCCCAGAACGATTCCAAAAGATCAAAAATGTATTAAACAAACGCCAACCTGACCTTACCGTTATTATGGATAATGTACATAAGCCTCATAATCTGGCGGCAATTATGCGTTCTTGCGATGCTATTGGGATTGGTAATATTCATGGAATATCATCAAAGGAAATCGAAATTAACCTTAAATCAGCTAGCGGCTCCAATCATTGGGTTAAGCTCCATATACATAATTCTACTATAGAACTATTTGATTCATTTAAAAAAAAAGGATTTACAATTTATGCTGCAAATAAGAGTCCAAAATCAACCAATTTTAGAGATGCAAATTTTGTAGAACCATGCGCTATTGTTCTAGGTGCTGAGTTAGATGGTATTTCAAATGCTACATTAAATCTAGTAGATCAGCAAATCAATATTCCAATGCTAGGAATGGTAGAAAGTTTAAATGTTTCTGTTGCAAATGCAATTATCCTCTATGAAATCCAACGTCAAAGAAAGGAAGCTGGTTTGTATGATAGTATAAGGCTAGGAAAAGAAAAATATAAACAATTGCTCTTCGAATTTTGCTACCCAGCTGTAGCCGCAATTTATAAAAAAAATGGAGATGACTATCCTGATTTAGATTTTCAAGGTCAAATCATTATTAAATGAAATTATATAATTAACTCTGAATTTTTCTGAAAATATTAAACCTTTTTTAAAATGTAATAGCAATAGTAAAAGTATTAAAAAAACCCTGTATCGCTATTGGTACCAGAAATGATTTCGTATGTACTGTACCATCTGGTTTGGTAAAAGTTTTTATTTTTATTTGTTGATCTTCATATCGTTCTCTCGAGAATGCATACCCAAAGGACAAACCTGATTTAAAGTTTTTTGAAAAATTTATAAAAAAATCGTAACCGTTATCATCTAATTCATTACTCGCAATACCACTCAGAGAAATATCAATTGGAAATTCATGTAAAAATGTATTACAATCAAAAATTCCGAGAAAGTTAGGGTTGAGATCACTTCCTATTGCTATAAATGAAACAATAGTAAAAGGTTTTATAGTTGTACCAAAAAAACATTCATGATTTATATTATTATTAAACTCTAGGTAGTTTGAATATCCTCCACCCATAACAAGATTTGGAGAAATTTCATTCATAATACCTAAAGAAATATTTAAAGTTGTATATGATTCTAACTGGCTATTCCCCCAAAATTCGAGGAATATGCCCTTCTTCGTTTGAATTTCAAAAATACCATCTAATTCAAAATTTGCTGTCCCAAAATTGATAGCAATACTTGAATTATAACCAAAATTGTTATCAGGGATAGGGCTCTCCCCAATTTGATAGCGTGCGGATAATATAGAAAGTAATAATGATAGGGAAAAAAATGTTTTCATCGATCAATTATTTTACATATAACAATTTACCAGTTTCAACTTTACCATTAATAATCAACTTGAAAAAATAAGTTCCCGCTGCAATTTCTTCTCCACCATCACTTATTGCATTCCAAGTTATTTCATTAATGCCTAGCATCCGATTAAAATTGTTCATTGTCCTTATCTTTTGGCCTAAAAGATTATATATACTTAATTGGATATTAGAATTGTCTTGTAGATTAATGAGAAAATTTATTTTAGAATTAAATGGATTAGGAAACGGATTATTTAATTTCAATCCTGACAAAACAGCAACCTTATCAATAGCTAATAACAATTCACTATCCATCCATGCTAAACGATCTGCTGACCAAGATTTTAAATAATTAATTTCTTCTTCATAAGTATCAAAAATATAATAATTTGGCCAAATATAATTACCCAATAACGGCCACCGCGAAAAATTCCGATCCACTGATGGGCCTAAGTAAGTAGAAATACTATCAATTATATTATTAATATGATTCTCAGAAAAAATAGTTGACCGCAATTGAGTAAAGCGTTGTGCTGCCTTTGATTTAAAATTTTCATCCTGCCATAATAATTCCCACCAGAATGCCATCGCATCTCCACCCTCAGGATTATATTCTAATAACCAGTTATAGACTTCCCATGTCTCACCATAATCACAATTACCAAAACCATGATTAAAATCCCAGATGGGTCCTGCTGTCAATTTGTTATCAATACTTTCTTTATCTTTATACATATAGGTACTAAGCCTATAGGCGTCTACATTTTTTGCCAATTCTTGTAGTAATATAAAATCAATAAAAGATTCAACATTCATTATTGATGGATAACCTGTTGAATCATTTGTATAATCATCACTCACCATAATATTTTCAAAATCATTAATATAACCCTGGATATATTCTTCCTGCTCAGTTACAATATCACTTGGTTTAGGATAATGATAATTGTAAATCACCTCATCAAACTCACTTTCAAATCCTCCAATATTATCCCCCGTGTAGAACCAATCAAATTTTAATATATAACCACCTGTTACATCATCGCCGCTAATTTCATCGGGTTCCAACTTCGAGACGTCCACTCGATCGCTATCTCGTTTTATTTTTTCCATTAAAACATAAACACCGCGATATTCATTATTTAGATAGAGTTCAACATATCGAGTCCTAGATGCATATCTACCCATTTCATTAGAAAGTTGATAGATCAAGACATTTCGTATCATGGTCTTATCTTGCCATGGAGCATATAAAACCCAATCGTTTTCTTCAGGCATGCCTAACAACTCAACATTATTATTCTCACCTTCATCATCGACCGTTTCAAACCGATAAGGAGGTTTTTCTTGCCATTGGGAGGAATTACCACGCTTCTCAATTGTAATATGTCCGTTATAATCATTGAACGGATCATCAACATGGTTTATTCCAGAAGGATTATTTATAATTCCCATGTATGCAGGAATTCTGGGTTCATCTGGTATTTCGGAACCATATGTGTCAATTATAACTAGTGGTAAATTTGATTCAACAAAATCTATCGGTTCTTGAAACCAATATGGTGGAGGTGAATAAAATTCAGAATCATCAATAATTTCAAAAGTTAAAAAAAAATTTCCAGACATATCCGATGAATTAATTCCTATATTGTGTACTTGCACTGCAAGAACATTCATACCATTAGTCAATAAAGTATCCAAAGATAACGAATCCAGAATGATACTCTCAGGATAACCTCCGTTATATAACGATGCTTCATGGTCATAAGTAACAGTTTCATCATATGGAACAAAAGTACCTGGCTCGGACAGGTTATAGGACCGACCTATTTCATTTCCATTCAGATAAGCTACAAATCCATCATCATAATCGGCATGTATCACTGCCCTTGATAATTTTGATAAATCTGTAATTAAAAAAGTCTGCCTAAAATAAACAGAAATTGTAGGATCAATGATTGTTCCGTCATCATCATCTGAGTATCCAAATCCACCTGGTCCATCCTCCCAATCACTATCGTCAAATATTATTTCGTTCCAATTAGTCGGCAACTCTTCGACCGGAACAATATATTGCCATTCATCCTCAGCAAAAATTGCCGTTTCCCAGTGACTTTGAGAAAATAAAACCTGTAAGAGTAAAACATTAAATATTAATTTTTTCAAACTAACCTATAGTATTTTTAAATTTTTATATAAATTTGAATTACCCTTATATTTTACATCAATATCATCGAGTGTTTCTCGATCAGATATTTCTAGTACTAATTTATAGGTTTTATCATCTTCTTCCCATCGTTTCCGGAGAATGTGATCATAATCAAGATTATAAAAACTAATTTCCATGTTATGAACATAATAAGGATTAAAAAATTCTTGACCATTTAATAAACTTAAAAATAGAAAAACTGTGTTAAAGAATTGCATTTAGTATAATTCTTTTAGATATCAATAATAAGTTGTACTAGATATTCCACATCACCCTCGTTAATAATTCCATCTGTATTTACATCTGCTTGAAGTGTTGATGCACCGTCAAAACCTAGAATTATATCAACAATAATCAAAATATCTTGAATATCTTGAATAAGGTCAAAATTCATATCACCTAATGGAAAAAGATAACCCAATGGATACTTTTGAGCTCTAGCAATCATTTGGCCATCACTGAGTTGATATTCCCAAACAATCTCACCATCTTGATTTATTTCAAATATTCTAGCTTCTGTCGCAACAGTTATAAAAGTATTTCCATTTGGTAACCGAAAAGCACCAGATTGAATGAAGGAAAAAAAATCTCCCGCATATAACCAAAATAGTTCACTTGGACCAAATATTCCCCCAATATCTAATTCATAATGTCCATTATCTAAAGGTGTCTCGATTTCATAAATAGCGGACTGCCAATCATTAACTGGCATTGACATCCAATCTCCATGAAAATTATTATATAATATTAGATTCCCTTCACCAGGATAACCTGCTGGAACCCAATTGACACCGTGTTGTGCTTCCAAGTACTGGTATTCCTCATTATCCTGAGCATAAACATTCGGGTTCCCCCAACGATATAAAAAATCGCCACCTTTCCCTGAATGTCCACCTGCATGTCCTGCGGCCTCTTCAGTAGTGGTACTATGGTCAATAATATAAATCTCATTATTATGGCGGCTGGACAACACAATTTGATCTAAATTAGCATTATAATCAATCGCATTAAAATGTATCCAGTCTGCCTGTGGTCCACACATCCCATCAAAACCTCCAACTGCACCATAGTTAATATCTAATAGTTCAGGATGACTCGAAATAATACCATAGTTCGGTAAATCTTGGCTTATATCTTGTATTATATGGTCCCAAATATGCCATTCCCAAACTATGTTGATTTCATTATTGTTATTCATCTCAATCTCAAGTATAGCTTCAGACCACATCTGATTTAAAGGGTTTTGAACTTCAACTCTTCCTATTTCAGCCCACCCTCTTCCTATACCACCATAATACTGACTGTTTTCTCCCTGAATTGCAGAATGTCTTTCCCATACCAGTACTAATATATTGCCATTAGGCATAGGTTCAATATCATGGTGGTGCTGATAAATATTATTAGAAAATTCATAATTCCAAAGGAGTTCTCCAGCCCAATTATATTGAGAAATACCACCTCCAACGCCACCACTACACATTGATGGATTTTCAACACGATATGGATATATTAGAGTACTATCTTTCAATAAATAAGGCATGCTCGCTGAGCCATGGTCATGTGTCCAAGAATTAATAATATTCTCATCATTATCAATTAAAAACGTATAGTGATCATTTTCTTCAGGATCATCACTATATGCCGAAAATAGTGTTATCCCTTCATATACCTGAGCTGTGATAATGTTACAAAATAGAAGAGCCATGATAATATTGGCTTGATTCATTTTTAGGACCAAAAGCGCAAACTGATTAAATGTAACAGGCTCAAACTATAAAAGAAATGTTAATATTGAATAATACTAAATATAGGGTCAGGATGTAAAAGTTCATTGCCTTTAAGGAATTCTAGTTCAATCAAAAAGCCATAGCTAACAATTTCCCCACCTAATTTTTTTACTAAGTTGCCAGTTGCTCTTGATGTCCCACCCGTAGCAAGCAAATCATCTATAATTAATACCCTTTTATCATCTTTTATTGAATCTAAATGAATTTCGATAGCATCAGTACCATACTCTAAATCATATTCTTCAATTACCGTTTCAATAGGTAATTTCCCTGGCTTACGGGCTAAAACAAATTGTGCACCAAGTTTTAAAGATAATGGAGCAGCAAAAATAAACCCCCGACTCTCAATACCAACCACTATATCTACTTTCTTATCCTTAAACTGATCATAAAATACATTTATTGATTCATTAAAAGCATCTTGATCTTGCAGTAATGTTGTAATATCCTTGAATTGAATACCCGGCTTTGGAAAATCTGGTACATTTCGAATACTATTTTTTATTTTATCAATATTCATTTACTTTTTTCCTGATAGCGTTTTTTTATTAGTGGGATCACATTTTCAATCAATTTTTTAACATTATTCACATTGTTACTCATTACATCATAAATCATTTCCATTGTGACTTCTTCATGATTATCACGCCAGCAATCATAATCTGTACTCATCGCTATGCTCTGATATTGAATATCTAGTTCCCTAGCCAAAATAATTTCTGGCACTGTAGACATATTTATGATATCACACCCCCACGAACGAAACATAATACTTTCAGCTTTTGTACTAAATCGAGGACCTTCAATAGTCACTACGGTACCCCCATTATGATAATCAAATTTCAATAGTCTGCAAGAATCGATTAAACAATTCCTTAAATCAGTACTAAATGGATTTCCCATTGCTGTATGTACAACTTCAGATTTATCAAAAAATGTATTTACACGTTTTATTGTTCGATCAATGAACTGATCTGGAAAAACAAAATGGCCTGGTTTAATTTTTTCTCGCAGTGATCCACATGCTGTTACTGCAAGAATATGAGTACAACCCTCATCTTTCAATGAGGATATATTTGCACGGTAATTTATATTTGATGGATTAATTGAATGATTTATACCATGCCTTGAAAGGACTACAATTGGCACATCTTGCAAATGTCCTATGACCAATTGGGAACTCGGAGGACCAAAAATAGTGGGAGAATCTTTTGTTTTAAAATTAGAAATAAACTTTGGATCTTCCATCCCAGATCCACCTATTATACCAATTTTTAGATTATCCATAGCGTTGTTTATTTAAAGAATTTTTGTAAGGATATTCTGCAATACCTTTTTCAGTAATAATACCTTGGATTAATTCAGCAGGTGTCACATCAAATGCAGGTGTGGTTACCTCAATATCTTCAACTGTAAACTGCACTCCATTAATACGTGTTACTTCTTCCCCTGAACGTTGTTCCACTGGAATATCAGGTCCCGATCCAATTTCATAGTCTACAGTTGACAAAGGAGCAGCCACATAAAACGGTACACCATGATGTTTTGCTAAAACAGCTAAACTGTATGTCCCAATCTTATTTGCAGTATCACCATTTGATGCAATTCTATCAGCTCCCACAAATATTCCATCAATATCAATTTTTTTCATAGTTTGAGCAGCCATACTATCTGTCATTAGCGTAAAAGGAGTTTCAGTCCTTTTTAATTCCCATGCATTTAACCTTGCTCCTTGGAGTAAGGGTCTTGTCTCACAAACATGAACCTTTACATTTTTTCCCATAGCATGGGCATATTGTATTACACCCAATGCAGTACCAATCCCGCTTGTAGCTAGCCCTCCAGTATTACATATTGTTATTACATTGGAATTATCTGGAATTAATTCAGCACCATGGAGACCCAAACTATGGCAACGATTTAAATCATCATCCTTAATTTGATGAGCCAATTTCAATAAATTTCTTTTTATTTCAGTTATATTTTTGTCTGGTTTTTTTACTTTTTCTTTCATCTGTCTAACAGCCCATTTAAGGTTGACTGCAGTTGGTCGAGTATTTTCAATTTCATCTGCTTGAACCAAAAACTCTTTAATAAAACCCTCTTGATTATTACTAGTTATTTTATTTGCAGAAAGAACACAAGCATATGCACCTGCAACTCCAATTGCTGGCGCGCCACGAATAGCCAATCGGTAGATTGCATCACATACAACTTTGTAATCATCTGTTTCGATATACTCTTCTTTCAATGGTAGCTTAGTTTGGTCTATCATTTTAACACATTTATCATTCCATTCTATGGTTGGTGTAGGATCAACTAAAGGATTCATATGATTCTTTCATTACCTCCATCTATTGGTATCTGAGCACCCGTAGTTTTATTACTCTTAGTACTAACAAAAAATACTGCCATCTCAGCCACATCTTGGGATGAAACATCCACTTTTAATAAATTGCGACTTTTGTATTCTTCGACTGATAGACCATACTCTTGCGCTCTTGTTCTTAAAATTTTTTTGGACCAAACACCTGTATCATAAACACAATCAGGGTGAATTATATTAACTCGAATATTATATTTAGCTAATTCAATTGCCGAAAGCCTCGACATTTGCGTCAATCCTGATTTTGCAATGGTATATGTTCCTGCCCCTGGTCCTGGAGCACCTACGTTTCGAGACCCCATAAAAATTACCGCTGGGTCAATACCATGCTTTAGAAATGGTATACATTCTCTTAGTATCCTATGATGACTGTTTAAATTGATATCCATATCATACTCCCATTTTTTATCATCAATTTTATCAATACAAGCTGATGATGAAAAAATACCTGCGTTACTTATAAGAATATCAAGACCTCCAAATTCTTTGACTGCAAAAGATACAGCCTTTTTAATATCAGAGGAATTTTTCAGATCAGCAATACATCCTTTATATGAAGAAAATTCAGAAAACAATTCACTAACTTTTTTATCTTTGTCTATTCCTAATACGGCACAGCCTTCGTTTAGAAGTTTTTCTACAATAGAATATCCGATTCCGCTTGCTGACCCAGTAACAATAGCTATTTTTCCTTGAAAATCCAGAATTTTTGAACTTTTGTTTAGCTTAGCCTGTTCAAGTTCCCAATATTCAATTTCAAATAATTTTTTAAATGAGATTGGTTTCCAATTATCCAA
>CAZEER010000035.1:21091-23419 GCA_964511215.1 uncultured bacterium
CCCAATATTCAATTTCAAATAATTTTTTAAATGAGATTGGTTTCCAATTATCCAAGTTAGAAGATGTCTGCAAGGCTCTAATTGTATGAACATTAATATCATAAACAATTTTGGCTTCTTTTTTTGAGCTTCCAAAACAAATTGTTCCATATCCTTGCCATAGTGCCCAATTAGGTCCATTATTTAACTTTTTAATTCCTTTAGTTTTATTTTTTTCAAAATATTTATCATACCTATTCTGAAATTCTTTTGCTGATTGATTCAGGTTATTGTTTTTTATTACCCATGCAAAGGGTTTAGTTCTTATAACATGATCAGGAGTAAGAGTACCTTTTGTACTTAATCTTGTTGCATTTTTCAAAATAGAAAATCCCGTTGCTTCTAGTGAATCATTTAATAATGCGATACATGGTTTTCCTGAAATGTCTGAAGCTATTTTACGAATTTTTGCTAATTTTAATAAATTAGATCTTGGTTTTTCTTTTTTATAACTTCTAAAAACTTTTTCTTTTTTTAAAAATTTTTCTGCAACCTTAACAATATCAATCATTCTGTCATAGCTTTGCTTAGCATCATTCCCAAAGCTAAATACTCCATGATTCATAAGAATCATACCTTGAAGCTTATCCCAGCTAACATTTCTTGTCATTTTTTCAATTTTCTTTGCTAATAAAAATCCAGGCATAACATATGGAACAACTAGAATACTATCATCATAAATATGATTAATTATTTTAAGACCACTAGGGGTGTTTGTTATAGATAATACAGCATCTGCATGGGTATGATCTACATATTTAAATGGTATTAAAGCATGTAAAATTGTTTCAACTGATGGGTTAGGTGCAGATGGTTCCAAAGTTGCCAACCTCTGTTCAATTACCATTTGAGAATCTGATAAAGTTTCTTTTTTAGATAGTTTTAAAAGGTAATCCAGATTAACTGGAGCAAACCCTTCTTTTTCTATCGATATTAGATCCCAGCCGCTACCTTTTATAAATAGTGTATTTATTTTTTCCCCAAAAATATTTTTATAATAACCCTTTACAGATGTATTACCACCACCATGCAAAACCAGCTCAGGGTTTCTTCCTAATAAACGTGAACTATATACACGCATATCAAGCTGACTCCTCGAAAAAAGTTTAGCTTCTTTTTCATTCCAAAGATTTTTCATAACATGTAAATTACTTTTGATTTATATATGTTTGTTAGATTAGAATATTTATTACAATTATCACCATTAAAGATTATCGAATCTTTATCAATTTTTCTTCTATTTTTATATTATCACTAAGTACTTGTTTCGATAAAATTATGACAATAATTTTTAAACTCAAATTTTTATTATCACGTCACAATAGAACAGAGGTGTTATGATGACAAAAAGCAATATATTAAAAATTGTATTAACCTTATTGATGGGTTTTACTATGGCATATTCCCAGAGCGAGGGCGATGTTGATGCCATTGAAAAAGCAAGACAAGCCAAAGAAGCCGCTGATAAAGCAAAAGCAGAGTCTGATGCTTTAAATCAAGCTGCTTTAGATGCTGCCGCTGCAAAAGCAGCAAAACAAGCTCGTGAAGATTTAAAACGAAAAAAAGAAGAAGAAGAAGCACGTAAATTAGCTGAAGCACAAGCTGCAGAAGATGCTGAACTTGATGCTGAAGCTGAGGCTGCAGCCCTAGAGGCAAGACGAAAAATGGCTGCCGAACTGGGGTTAGAATTTGACGAAGAAGGCGAAGAAGAAGGCGAAGAAGAAGGCGAAGAAGAAGGCGAAGAAGAAACAGTTGATGATGACACAACCTCAGTTGAAGCTAAAGAGAGCTCAGGTTTCAATATTGGTGCAGCTGCGAGTCTTGGTTTTCTATCGGGAGCTACTTTTACAGAGGTCCCCGTTGGTGCGACTATTGTGATCGGCACTCCATGGGGTTTTAAAATAGGTCCGTTTGATTACACCGTCTCATTAGCTTTCGGAGGATATTCTGGAACATATAATACTGAAGATGATGATACTTACGATGGTGAGCCTCAATGGATTCAAGAATTTAATCCCACCCTCGCTGCACTAGGTGGCAACCTTACTTTAGCACAAATTGTTTTCGCAGAGGGTCATATAGGACTTGTAGGGGAAGGATCAGGATTTAGAGGTTTTGCAGGTGTGTCTCTTGAAAGGTTACTTAAATCAGGTTTGAATCTTCCTGTGAATGTCCTTCTAGGAAGTGAACTGTTTATAAGTAGTGACATGGCTGGAGTTGGAAATAGTTCAGGCTGGGTCAGCCTAGGTGCTAGATTAGATTATAGCTTTTAACATTAACACCATCTTT
>CAZEER010000036.1:0-6707 GCA_964511215.1 uncultured bacterium
ATTTTGCTGATAATTTGGAGGTCAGCAAACTACTTGAATTAGACAACTGATCACCTCCCTTTTGTTTAGTTAATGGATAATTCCACTACAAAATCTTAATAGAAAAACTTATTATAAGTCAAAAAAATATTTGCAATTATTTTATGTAACCAATAAAAATATTGGATTTACTCATTAATTAAAGTTTTTTAGAAATTCTTTTTGTTTCATATTTCAATAAATCAATTTCATCAAAAGAAAGATCTTCTTTTGCAGCTTCTGATTTTTCTACCCATCGGGGATACCATGTTTCATATCTCATTGTGAGCCCCCTTATATAATTAATATCCGAAATTTTTTCTTCTATGGGATCAGATCTTTTTCTTTTTTTAAATAAAAACGTCAACATTTTGATTCCTTTTCTTCTTTCTATTTTTATTTTTTCCTTTGTTTCCCAATTAAATTGAACATGGTCATCTACAATTTTTTCACATATATTTAATTCATTCAATAGAATTTCGGCAGTATTTGAAGGATTTATAGATGGCTTATATTCATAGTAGGGTAAAAAGCTTAACGTCTTCAAAAGAGTTTTTTTTAGCCAATTAAAATTTTTAGTTAGATTCTCGTCTACCTGTTGAGAAAATAAAAAGATGTCTGATCCAGATAGCATTATTGCTAAAATGATAGACAAGAGTATCCGTCTCAACATATTTCTATTACTGAGAAACAGATACAATACATCAATGTACATTTGATGAATGTATAATTCAGTTAGGACTCCGCATATTTAAGCCTTTATAGGCTTTGATAATATTATATTATATTATTTATTTAAAGCAAGAAGTAAGTAAATAGTCATAAATGTTTATATTAATAGATATACTTGTATAGATTATTGATCTAACTAAGCGCGAAATTTCTTTGTAAATTTGTAAAATTAATGTGTAGGTGATATTATGAAACCATATCTAATGGTTGGAGCTATTATAATGAGTTCGTGTACCCAAAAACCAATTCCACCCTCAGCAGTCAAAAAGCCATATGAAATGACAACACATGGGCACTCTAGAGTGGATAATTATTATTGGATGCGGCTAAATGATGAACAAAAATCAGCAAAAAAATATGACCAACATACCGAGGAAGTTGTTAATTATATTAATCTCGAAAATGCGTATACCAAAAAAAGTTTATTACATACCGAAAGGTTACAAAATGACTTGTTTGATGAAATTGTAGGCAGGATTAAAAAAGATGATGAGACAGTTCCATACTTCGAAAATGGATATTTTTATTATTCCCGGTATGAAAAAGGTAAAGAATATGCTATTTATTGTCGTAAAAAAGGATCTCTTAGTGCATTAGAGGAAATAATTTTGGATGGTAATAAACTTGCTGAGGGTTATGATTATTTTGCTGTAGGAGAAAGATCTATAAGCCCTGATAATAATTGGCTTGCCTATGGTATTGATACCCTCAGTAGAAGATTTTATACTATCTATTTTAAAAACTTAACTACTGGTAAAGTTTTGAATCAATCGATACCAAATACATCAGGTGGTGTTGCTTGGTCAAATGATAATAAGACAGTATTCTATACCTCAAAGAATAAAATTACCCTTCTATCAGAAAAAATATTGCGTCATAAAATTGGAACAGACTACAATAATGATGATTTGGTTTATCAGGAAAAAGATAATGAATATTATATTGGTGTATATCGGTCAAAATCAGGTAAATATATTATCATATGGAATAGCAGTACATTGGTAAGCGACTATCATATTTTGAATGCTGATGATCCTAATGGGGAATTTGTTAATTTTACTCCCAGAGGTACCAAGCATGAATACTCTATTGCTCATTTTGGGAATAAGTTTTATATCCTAACAAATTGGGAAGCTGAGAATAATCGTTTAATGGAGACTAAAGAAGACGAGTTAGATATATCAAATTGGAAAGAGGTAATAGGTCATGATACTGAAATCCATTTATTGGATTTGGAAATTTTTGATAATCATGTGGTACTTAATCAAAGAAAAGATGGTTTGAGAGGTCTGCGTATAATTAACCAAATGACAGGGAAAGATTATTCCATTAATTTTGGTGAGGACACATATACTGCATGGCTATCGACAAATAAAGAATTCAAAACAAATATTCTGCGATATAGCTATAGTTCATTAGTTACACCATGGTCGACCTATGATTATAATATGGATACAGGTGAGAAAAAACTCATGAAGCAGGATGAGGTTGTAGGGGGTTATGATTTAGATAATTATAACTCTGAAAGAATCTATGCAGAATCAAGAGATGGTAAAAAAATTCCAATTTCACTTGTTTATAAGAAAAATACTAAAATAGAAGGAGCACAAAATTTATTGTTGTATGGATATGGATCGTATGGTTCAACCAATGATCCTTATTTTAATTCAGCTCGTTTAAGTCTTTTAGATAGAGGATTTATTTTTGCGATAGCTCATGTTAGAGGTAGCCAGATATATGGCCGACAATCTTATGAAGATGGAAAATTATTGAACAAAAAAAATACATTCTACGATTTCATAGATGCTGGGAAATATTTGATTCATAAGAATTATACTGATTCTGATCATTTATTTTGTTCAGGTGGAAGTGCGGGCGGATTATTAATTGGAGCTGTAATAAATATGGAACCAAATTTATGGAAAGGCGCGATTGCGGGTGTTCCTTTTGTTGACGTTGTTACCACGATGTTAGATCCAACAATACCATTAACTTCAAATGAATGGGATGAATGGGGTGACCCAAGAGAAAAAGAATATTATGATTATATGTTATCTTATTCACCCTATGATCAAGTAATAAATTGTGCATACCCTAATTTGCTGGTTACATCTGGATTTTTTGATTCTCAGGTTCAATACTTTGAGCCACTTAAGTGGGTTGCTAAATTGAGAGAGTATTGGAAAGGAGATAATAAATTATATTTACATATGAATATGGATGCGGGTCATGGTGGAAAGTCGGGGAGGTTCAGACGGTACCGAGAAATTTCTTTGGAATATGCCTTTCTCCTGGATTTAGCTGGCAAAAGGAATTAAAAACGTAGTTATAACAGGTGTGAGTTATTTGTAACAAAAATAATTTCGCGGATAACCACCTTTAAAACTCCGGCAGTAGGAATTGCAAATAACATACCAAGAGGCCCAATTAAAGTTCCTCCAATGAGTAGTACGATCATAACAGCCATAGGATGTAGTCCCACACTTTCTCCAACAACCAGTGGTGTAATAAAATTATTATCTATTTGTTGGACAATAATGAACATTAAAATGATATCTAAAATATAGAAAGGAGAGGGTACCGTATTAAAAAGTTGATGTGAAAAGGCTAAGTCGCTATTAATATTATTCATTACTGCAATTAAAATAGCAGGCACCATTCCAATAAATGGACCAACCATCGGAATTAAATTTGCAAGACCTGCAATAATCCCAATAAAAACAATTAAAGTAATATTAGCACCAAGCTGGTTTAATATAAAGAGCCCTAGAATTGATAAGATAGCTACACTCCCAGCTGCTAGTATCTGTCCTCTTAAATATTTTGAAATTTGTTGCTCAATATTATAAATCATTCTTAATCCCACTTCAAGATACTTGTTAGGTATAAAACGGACTAGAGACCTTTTGAAATCATGGTATTCAACTAAAAGAATAATCGTAAAGATTAATACCATCAGTGCGATAAAGAAGAAGTTTCCGGCAGAGCCTAATAAGGATAGAATACTTTGAAAAATATTAACTAAAAAGTTCTTTGCGATGAGAATTAGTTTGTCGCTTTCAGGGATCAAACTCCCCAAAATATCAGGTAGCAAATCTTTAATTTTTGAAGATACATTTTCAAGGCTTACTGCAAAATCATCTCTCTGAATTTTCTGTGTGAATAATTTAATCTGGGTTCCCAAATTTGATACAAAGCTACTAATGAACAAAATTCCCAAAGTAATTGTACTGCTAATAATTAAAAAGACGCCAAAACTTCTTGATTTTACATATCGTTCAATTGTATCAGTAGCTTGCAAAAAAACTGTGGTAAACAAAAATGAAAATATCAGCATTCCTATAATAGGTGCCAGAAAAGGTAAAACATTCCACGCTATTGCACCTATTATAAGGAATACAATAAGATTATAAATTTTTTGAATAGCTTCCACTATTCGGAAGATTGTGCCAATTCTTGATTTGTTTTACGAAGACGCTCTCCCAAGACACGGGCAAGATTAAGTAAAACTTTATTTCCTAATTCAGGTGATCTTTCTATAAGGGTTAAAAGGTCAGTTCTAAAAAAACCAATTAATCTGCTTGCTGAAGTAGCAAGGGCAGAAGCAGAGCGAGGTTCTTCATCAAGAAGCGCTAATTCACCAAAAAAGTCACCGGATTCAAGATTTGCAAAAACATTTCCAGAGTCAGGGTCATTAATTTCAATTGATCCATTCAATATTACGTACATACCCTCTGCAGGAGCCAATTTTTTAAATATGTTTTCATCCTTTTTATATGATCTTTCATGAGTAAGCCGAACAATATTTCCCAAATCTTTGTCAGATAAACCTTCAAAAACAGGTATGTTTTCGAGTGCCTTAAGAACCGGGTTGTTATTATCATTCTTCCGAAAATAATTGTTATAAATTGCTTTCATTTTATTATCCAACTAACGTGTATGAATTAAGAATAATGATTTCAATAAGAAAAAAATAAAGACCAGCAATAGATTTTTCCCATATTTTTGATTTACTTTTCCAAATCCAATATGAGAATAAAACTGCATTAAAGAAAAAAACCCATAAGGATAAGATGCTTATGGACCAATCAAAATTATTTAATGATAATAGAATTATTAAAATTCCAACACCAATACTAAACAGTACAAATTCTGTTAGATAATAGATTAAGATAGATTTTTTTTTCTCGTCCATAAGGTTTCAGAATTATGTACAATAGAAAAAGAAATGATAATTATAGCTCGCTTAATGAAAAAATTTTAGATTTTTTTGTTCAATGTTTTTCACAATCATTCCACCAGCTTTCACCACATTCACATAGATTTCCTTCAGAATCCCAACACTCTTTGTCGATGTGCCACTCCATTACCTTTCCATCAAGTGTTGCACTATCATAAAAATACTTTGTTGCGGTAAGTCCATTTCGATACCATCTAGTCCACAGTTGATCTTTAAAACCGTTATTGTATGTTCCTTCTAAGCGTTTTTGGCCATTTTCATACCAATAGATCCAAGTCCCATCTCTAAGGCCATTGGTAAAAGTCCCCACCATAGATTTTGGGCCGCTAAAATGGAAAGTTTCCTGTTTAATTAATTCTAATCCTTGTTCTGTATCGCGGTAATAGGAAATCATACTTATATTTCCATTTTTATGAGTTTCAACTACTCTGGATGTATCGGTCCCTGATGCAATTGAAAGAATAAGTGCTAAAGCAGTAAGAAATTTTTTCATTTGGTATTGGTATGAGATCTTTTAATCTACTAACGTAAAAGCATTAATAAAAACGCATCATTATTTATTTATCCAATATTATACAGTTTGTAAAGATAAAAGGATGAACCAATAAAATTGATCCTTAGTTATTACAAATTAAAAGAATTCTGCTTTTATCTGCATGCCTGGTATAATATTATTTGAAATATTCATTATTGCAGGGGATAAAGATAAAAAAGCCCCTTTATTTTCTTTTTTAAAATGAGATAGTTTTGTTTTTTTAGTTGAGATTTTTTTAAATGTAAAGTACCATCCTGCATTTAAGGCCGCCATATCGATTATTTGTGATACTTTTCCTCCATCTTCTGATATCAGTACACGTATCCCGGTTCTTATTAAAAATGCAGCACCAGTCCCTAGTCCAATAATTCGCCAGTCTCCCTTTTTCAAATCTACATCCTCTATCATTGAGCTAGCATAATATCCGAAACCATTTGTAATGCTCATAAGTAATAAAGCACCTCCTCTTACGCTAGAGCCATCTAAAATACTTAGGACATATACCGAATTAATGAATCCTAATCCAAATGAAAAAATTGTAAACAATGCATCATCTTCGGTTAATGATTTGTTAGAAAAATAATTATTGGCTAAAAAAGGCGCACCAATTCCAGCAGCATAAATCGAAATGAAATTAGCTCTGTTAGCTAATTCTGATTCGGGCCAATCATCTCCATATAATAGGAAAAGTGTGCCAAAGGCATTTGCGACCGCCCATGGAACACTACTTGATATAATGGTTGCTTGGCCATTTGTAAGGTCCCATTGTTTATATTTTTTATCAGCTTGAATAGCGCCATATGGCGCCATTGCCATAATGTAGGCGATACTTATTTTCCCACTTTCATCAAAATTAGACCAATTCTCAAATCCAACTACTGAAATAAGAGGAATAATTGATGCAGCACCAAGCCCTGCACCAGTCGATTGAAATTGCCATCTTCCGTAAGGTAGGTGCATATTTTCTGTGTATTTATATGATGCATAAAACCCACCTCCAAACATTAAAAGTTGAGATGCAGTATATAATTTAGGGTCTTCAATGCCTAATACGAATGGGACTCCTATTCCATATAGCCCATTACCTAGTAGCATTGAGCTATAGACTGTACGCCACCGTGCTTCCTGGTTGATTTTGGGTTGTACAATTTCTGTGTTATTTATTTTATTGATTGCATTATT
>CAZEER010000036.1:6807-9007 GCA_964511215.1 uncultured bacterium
TATCTCAATATGAAGCTTAGATATTCATATTTTTAAAAATCCGCTCAGGAATAAGTTTAACAATTATCATGATGTATTTCCATATCCACTTGATATAGATAGTATTTTTTTTGTTTTGTTGACCATTATAAATTGCCTTAGCTACAGCTTCAGGAGTAGCTGTTAAAAATTTTGAGGTATTAAGGTGTTTAATCATTTTTGTTTTTACATATCCTGGTATAACTGTCATAACATGAATATTAAATTGGCTTAAATCATTCCGAAGTCCTGACAGGTAAGCAGTGAAACCAGCTTTTGCAGAACTATAAATCAAATTGACTTTTTTCCCACGTTCTCCAGCTACGGAGCTAATACCAACTATAAAACCAGATTTCTGTCTCTTAAAATCATTTGAGATAATATTAAGTAGATTTACAATTCCGGTATAATTAGTATCGATAATTTTTGATGTTTCTGTGAGATCTAATGCAGCTTTTTTTTGATTGCCTAAGTATCCAACGGAAGATACAATGCCCACTGGTTTAATCTGGAGATTATGATAAAAAGAATAGTGACTTTTATAATCTAAAATATCTAACTCTAATAGTGTTACTTTTTTATCAGTTTTAGATCTAATTATATTTGCGAAATCATTTAGTTCATGATTATTTCTTGAGGCAAGATAAAGATCGAAGCCATTTCTGGCATATTCCAGAGCAGTAGCCATCCCAATATCACTTTTTGCTCCAACTATTAAAACTCTTTTCATAATTATTTAAAAGATAGCAAAATAATTAAAAGTAATAAATACATTGCTGTACAATAAAACACAAGTTTACTATGGTAATTAAAAAACAATGTGTTTTTGTGGGGTTTTTTGTTTTAATCATTCAAGGTAAATTTTTATATAGGTAATATCAATTTAAATCGTTTATTAATAACAAACTTAATTAATCAATATGAAAAATTCCTTAGATATAAAAACAATCCAGTCCTTTAATAAAAAAACTTCTTCAGATAAACATGTTAATGCAACACGGAACGCCGCTTTTCGTAATGACCTAAACGAAGTTTCAATGAATTGGGATCAGTATCGTCAAATTGACCATTCTTTTTCTGATGTTATTACTGGAGAAATGCCAGCAACTAATCAGAAATCCAGTGGCCGTTGCTGGGGCTTTGCCGGACTAAATCTTTTCCGAATTTATTTAGGACGAAAATATAATCTTAAAGATTTTCAATTTTCGCAAAGCTATTTCATGTTCTGGGACAAACTAGAAAAATCAAACTATTTTTTAGAATCAATAATTATAACAGCCGATAAAAAATGGAATAGTAGATTAGTTATGCACCTTTTATCAAACCCCATTCAAGATGGTGGACAATGGGATATGTGGATCAATTTGGTAAATAAGTATGGTGTTATTCCTCAATCTGAGATGCCAGAATCATTTTCATCAAGCCGTTCTATGCGTATGAATCGTTTAATTACACGAAAACTTCGCGAAGATGCAATGGTGTTGAGGAACGCTAAAAATAAAGGGGTATCTGATTCTGATCTTCAAGAAAAAAAGGTTGAAATGTTGGGAGAAATATATAAAATGCTCACAATCCACCTTGGAAATCCTCCTAATTCCTTTGGTTGGCAAACAAGAGATAAAAAAAAGAAATTTATGCGATTTGAAGACCTCACACCAATTTCATTTTTTAATAACCATGTGGGATTAAAACTAGATGATTATGTTTGTCTTATTAACTGTCCTATGTCTGATAAACAATATAATAAAGTATATACAGTTAAATTTCTAGGTAATATCATTGAAGGGAGACCCATACGGTATCTAAATGTAAATAGTCAGATTATGAAAGACGCTGCCGTCAGATCTATACAAAATGATGAGCCCGTTTGGTTTGGTTGTGATGTAAGTAAACATTTCCACCGTGAATTAGGTGTTATGGATATTGACCTATTTGATTATAGCTCTTTCTATAATTTAGAATTTAGAATGGATAAAGCATCAAGGCTTGAGTACGGAGATAGTCAAATGACTCATGCTATGTTATTTACCGGTGTTGACTTGGACCAAAATAACAATCCAACTAAATGGCGAGTAGAAAATAGCTGGGGAAATAAAGGGGGTGATAAAGGATACCATATTATGACAGATAAGTGGTTTGATAATTATAATTATGAAGTAGTTGTTCACAAAGATCACATATC
>CAZEER010000036.1:9107-23268 GCA_964511215.1 uncultured bacterium
TTTTTTAAAAAATCTTCCTGCAGCCTATTAATAGTAACATGTATATCTCTAGAATTTTCCCCTAGCCTTATTGCAGCTTTCTTTTTTGGGACGCCTAGCATATAATAATTCCAAATTGTTCGTTGTTTTTTTGTTTTGGATTTGAGCCATTTTTCAGTCTTTTCTTTATATAGGTCTCTGTTGGCCTTTGTCATATCTTTCCAATGATCTTTTTCAACAAGATTATCACTAGTTATTTCTTCTTCGTTATATTTTTTTACTACCTCTTTCCAATATTCAATTTCTTTTTGATGTTGTTGTCTTGTAAGAATAGTTCCACCTCTAAATATCATATCATGAACATTTATTCTTGTTCTAAGAAACTTTATATAATCTTTTGTAGTAGGAAACATTTTATCGTATAAATCCTTAATATGTTGTTTGGCTTTCTCAGGATTGTTTTTAGCCCATTTTGTTCGTTCTCGTATAAACTTTTTAGTTGAGTTATGCATATTTTTAAAAATTCAGAATCATATGAAATAGATTTATAATAGTAAAAGTATCTAAAAAACAGAGATTTTAATCTAGAAAAATATTTCTATTTCCAATAATAGGCTAAGATCTTTTCAATAGGTGAATGTCAGAAAAATTATATGTTTTTGGTATATATCCAAAAGATTTCCATCCATATAGATTAATTAATTCATCAATATTTTTTTTGTTTTTATCATATATGTAATCAGTTATAAATATATAGTCTATGTTTTCTAAATCATTAATCAATTTTGAATCCAATTTTAGCCATTCAATTCCTTTAGCATTTTTTCTTTTTTTATAATTGATCCAATTATTACGATAATTTATATAGTCTAACAAATTTGCGTTATAGAAAGCTAAAAATGCAGGGCCATAGTCTATGCCAATGACTAACGCATTTTTGTAAATATTATTTGATTCTATATAGTCAAATAAATAATTATGGTGATTATTGACTAATCCAAAACTTTCATTATGCTTTTTACTATTAATATTTTCTTTTTTTGTGTAAAAGTTGAAAGAAGAAAGAATAAAGAAGAACAATCCGAAAACAATAAATTTTATCCAACGATTTGGTCGTTTTAGTTTATAGAAATTGGTTACTAAGAAGATGATCCCAAATACAAATATATAGCCAAATTGTTCAAGATAATATTTTGGATGATAAATTGATGCGCTAGATAATTTATGAAGTGAATGATAGCAAAAATAAATAATAAATATATATCCTATGGTTCTGAATTTTTTAAATGCAAGAAGGGAAATTATTGTAGCAATTGGGATGATCAGAGATAATCCGAAAATATTGATTGAATTTTCTGTTAATGAACCAGAAAAATCAATTACTGTTTTTAGAGAATTATTTAGATGATTTACACGACCCGTTGCTGGAGTGCCAAATACTAGAGGAAAAATTATAATTGGGATAGATAAAATGATGGGAGTGAGACTTTTAAAAAATTTTATGATAAATTCATTCCATGTCCGGCTATTGCGATAGAAAAAAAAGATGCTATATACACATGCTACAGGGTATGCCGCAATAGATGTATATCTAAATAATGAAAAAATTGAAATTATGAGAATTAAATAATGTGGCTTCAATTTTTTATAAAATATTTCAATTAAAATAATTGAGAAGCAAATAAAGCTATATAATGCTTGTTCAAAATAAATGGTAGCATTACCAATAATAGGTATTAATAAAATATAGATAACAATTAAAACCATTAAATAAACCGGCATTTTTAACCGATTGTGCAAATATAGTATGAAAAAAATGGTTACAATTACTATAGATAATTTTATTGATATGGGATTTAGTCCAAATAACACTATAAAAATACTTGCAATAAAGGAGTTCATTGGTGGGTGGATATCAGAATCTGCCATGAAATAGATTAATAATAACTTTAAAATAAAAAGCAGTGTTAAAAATATTTTAATACCATAATGTGCATCAATTATTTTTAGGATCCCTAGTAAAATGATAATGGTAATAATCCATTGAAGCGTTAAAAATATTCTAAGGGTTCCTCCATAGGATAATAATCCAAATAAACTGGATTCATTAAAATTTATATTTTTAAAAAATACATTAATTATATTAAAACATTGATTTGTATAATAAATCTCATCACTAAACAGATTTGAGTTTTTAAGATAGTTAGCTATTATAAATAATAGAAAAAGGATAACAATAAGGGCTGAAGATTGTTTTATTTCGAAGGTGAATATATCATCCGTAAAAAAGTAAAATAAAATATAAGTGCTAACCAGAGGCAGAAATAAATAAAAGAATAAATATAAAAGATCATAGTAACTATTTAAAACTTTTAAATCAATTATCTGGTAAACCCCACCATTAAAAAAAATAGTAGAAATAAAAATTAAACAAATAATTATTCTTTTTATTTCAAATGAAATGACATATTTGTTATTACTAGTTATTATCATTTAAAATCATATATTCTGAATAGTTTGATATGTTGTCAAAAGACGTCATAACTGAATCAATATTTATGTTAAGTTTTTTTAAAATATTGAAATATGTTTTTATTTTATGTTTTTGGTTCCATCTGCTTGGACAAACCAGACATTTTTTAAACTTATTAATTATTTCAATATTATCAATATTTAGAGGAAGAAATTCTATGGTATCAATCCAAACCCAATTGACTTTCCCAATATAATATTTTACAGTCTCGATACTTTCTATTTCAGAGAAACGGATTGCAATGTTTTTTTCGTTACTTTTTAATGCATCAAATAAATAAGGAGTTTCAACATCAAGCAGAAAATATTGATTTATTTTTGATCTTTTTTTAACTAAGTCTAAAACATCTTTTTCAATGCCAGTTTCTTTTATATTTAAAATAAGTGTCCCATGGTTATATGCATCAAGGTAATCCTCAAGCTTTTCACCATTATAATATGGTTCATGGTTGAGGATAAGATTACTTCCCCAAGCACGTATATCAATCTCAGTGCCAAATTTCTTCGGAATTTTTCTTAATTCGCGAATAGTATTTATTTTGTGTATTATTAATTCCAAATTGTTTTGTTCAATTTAATTATGTAAAAAAAGGTATGTATTATGAGTTTGATTTTTCCAAAAAAAGATCCACCACCTTTGGAATATCCATAAAGTCGTTGATTAAAATATACAGGGTATTCAATTATTTTGTATCCATTAACCTTAGCTAAATAGAGGAAATATAAATCAAGAGTGAAATCATTTGGAGCATTTTTCATCAATTTAATGAAGCTCTTATGAAATATTTTTGGTTGTGCATTGATATCATCAAGCTTAAATCCTAATAAAAAAGAAGAAATCAAACTCATACCATTCGTAAAAAACAATTCTGAAAATTGCCGTCCAACCCTCCGACCTTTTAAGATTCGGAATTTATAATCTGAATATTTTATATAATTTGAATAAGCATCCAATACATCTTTAGGGTCAGTCTGCAAATCTGCATGTGTCCAGGCAATTATTTCTCCAGATGCAGCATTAATTCCAGACATAATACCATGCCCATAACCAATATTTTTTTTTATAGAAATAAATTTGAAATATTTTTTATTTTTTATTTCTTTAGATAAAATAGAATAAGTGTTATCTGTTGAACCATTGTTTATTAATATTACTTCGATTTTTTTGGATTCTAAAACTTCCAGTTTTTTAAAAAGAGCAGGTATATTTTTGGCTTCGTTGTAGCACGGAATAATAATAGATAATTTTGGCACTATTTTTTTAACTCGAATTCTTTTATGATTTTCCAACGAAGATTAATTTCATCGTTAAATGCTAGAAATATTTTCTCAGCATGAAACCCATTAGGGATTTTTTTCGCTAATTGAATCATTTTTATTTTTTTATTAATAGTGTAGTTCCCGTAGACCAAACTAACATGTGGGAGATAATTAGTATCAGTTATATTAAATAATTCACAGCTTATTTTTCGTGCTTTTAAAAGCTCCTTAGATGGATATATACTAATAAAAACAGAATAGAAAAACTCATCTGAAAATTTAATTTCTTTAAATGTTACTCTAAATGGTTTAATTATCTTTGATAGTCTTTTAGTATTATTTATTAATATTTCTTTTGGACCTAAAAAACTGCCCAATAGTGTGAGATGTGCAGAAAAATTAGGACCTCCACAAAAGTTATTAAGTATAGCAATTTTTGATTCTATTGCGTCCTTGATATTCCCATCTGGCATTAGCCAGATGGAATAGGACAAATTTGGTCTTGATAGATTAATTTCCAAGAATTTTTAATAAAATTTTTTAAATGGCATCTTTTACATTGTTAATTAAAAATTTAGTAAAAAGACGAGTTAATCCTATTTGCAATATTTTATCAATAGAATTGATAAAATAATCTATTTCAGAGTTATTTATTATTAATGGTGGCATTATAACTAGCATTTCTGGTCTTGGAGGTGTAAAGTGAGTAAGTAAACCATACTCTTGATAGAGACATCTTACAATACTACCCATTAGGGCAACCTTTACATCATTAATAAAAGGTATATTAATTTTTTTAATCTTTTTTTCAAATGGGATGAAATTAAATACCATACCTAAGTATAATCCTTCTCCTAATATACTTTTTATTACTTTGGGGTATTTTTTTTGTAATTCAGTGAGCTTTTTATAGAAATAATCACCCTTATCATTAACATTTTGTAAGAATCGTTTATCTGAGATAATATTTAATGATTCAATCGCAACTGCACAAGATTCTCCTAAGCCTCCAAAAGTTGTTGAATGCAATGCACTATCTTTTTTCTTTCCATAAGCTATCTTTGATAATTTAGATGTAGTTACCATCGCACCAATTGCCCTTTTTCCTCCCCCCAGGGCTTTTGAGATTGTGACAATATCAGGTACGATACCTTGATCAAAAAATGAAAATAATTTACCTGTCCGCCCTAGCCCAACTTTTATTTCATCGACAAGTGTTAATATATTATTTTCTTTACATAATTTAATTGCTTCCTTGAGGTAGCCTTTTGGATGAAGACCTAATATTTGACCCTGTATTGGTTCAATTATCATGCCTGCTATAGAATTTTTATTTTTAGATGTGTGAGAGAGTATAGATTTTTTGAGTGCATCTATATCCCCAGGCTTTATAATAATAATATTATTTTTTGGTATACCTATATGAAATCCTGTCGCAAAATTTTCTGAATTAGTGAATGATAGTGCTCCATGTGTCTTCCCATGGTAATCCTCGTAGAAAGTAATGAATTTTGATTTATACTTAGGTTGTACTCTTGTAATCAGTTTAATGCCTGCTTCTATTGCTTCAGCACCAGAAACTGTAAAAAAACTAGTATCTAAAGGATTGGGCATAAGCACCGCAATATTATGCGCCAATACAGCTTGCAGTCTATTTACACCGAATTTTTGGACATCAATTAAGTTTAATTTATGACAGAGCATTTCTGCTGCTAATATTTTGGGATGATTATGGCCTAATGCTAGAACTCCAATCCCAGATGTAAAATCAAGAATATTAGTCCCATCTTTTAGTTTAATTACTAATCCCTTACATGATTCAATATCCATTTTTGTAAATCCTAGAATTTTATAGATACTGTATAATCCTGGATTAATATGTTTATAGTATAATCTGTGATATTCTTTTTCATTCAATTTTAAAGCTTCAACAAGTGTAATAAATCTATTTTTCATAATTTGATTCTTAAGTTTAAATTGAGTACTCGGATGGCATTGGTGATGCATTATGCTCAATTTTCATGATTCTACGAAACATATTTGATTCAAAAAGACTATTAGGATCATATTTATCTTTTATAGATATAAATTGATTCAAGTTTTCGTACATTTTGTGAAATTGGATTTTAGTTAAGACTGGTGTTTTCCCAAGATAAATTTTTCCGCCATATTTTATTACACATTCATTCATTTCATAAAACATATTCACTTGATCTTTAATATTTTTGGGATTTTTTGGAATATCCATTGTGATTGAATATCCATCTTGAGCAAATGAAAGAAGGAATTTTTCTTTTTGTTCCCGATATGCTTTCAATGATGACATCACTGAATAAAATCCATATTTATGAGTAATATCGATTAGTTTATGAAAACCCTTAATACTATTCTCTACGGGAAGGATTGGCTGATAAAGAAAGAATCCATGTTTAAAAAAATAATTATAATATGGGAATTTCATATCCATTAAATAATGATAGCTTGATAGTGATACCTTTTCCATTTGGACATCAGATGACATTCTTCCTGTGTGTGTTTGTAGCCAATTGATAATTCTCATTGTTGTTGTATTTAATATTTTATTTGCAATAGCAGGAACCCAATGATTTGGGAAAAAACCAAAAAGGTTATTAGGAATATCATGATTGGTTATTTTAAAGTCACCATCATCGAGAAAATTAGCATAATTGATTTCTCCTCTTCCAAGTTTGGGACCATTTTTAATAGCATCAATCCACGCTATGCTATATTCAAAACTATCTTTTATTTTTTCATATCCTTCGATTAAAGATTCGAGATCATTGTAGCTCCTTGCTTTACCTGCAACATAAAAAGATGGTGATTTTCTTAATTGTAATTCAACCTCAATAATTACACCTAATAATCCTAGGCCACTAATAGCAGAGTAAAATAATTCTTCATTTTCAGTTCTTGAGCAATGATAAATTTTATTATTTGCTGAAATTATTTTAAAACAATTAACATATTCTCCGATATATCCTTTATGATGAGCATTCTTACCATGAACATTATTTGCTAATGCGCCTGATATAGTTACAAATCTTGTTCCAGGCATAGATGGGAAAATCCAACCATATTGAGCGCACTTCACTAATACTTTTTCTATAGTTACACCGCCCTGGACTTTTATAATTCCAGATTTCGGATTCCATTCTAAAATTTTATTCAGTTTAGTGATATCTAAAACAATTTGATTCTCATTTAATGTATTATCTCCATAGCTTCTCCCAGCCCCCCGACATGCAATTCTACTGTTATTTTTATTTGCTTTTAAAATAACTTCATTGATCTCTTCAATTTCAGTTGGTCTATAAACAAATGAATTGGAATAGACTGATCGTCCCCATCCATATATTTTTTCTTTTGTTTTAATCATTTTCTAATGGTATTTAAATATTGCAAAACCTTTATTATAATTATTTATTTCAGAGTGAATTAATCTGAAGCCAAATTTTAGGAAAACACTTTTATGCTGAGGAGAAATATAAATTATGAATATTTGTCTAAGATTTTTATCTAATGAAAATTTTATTTTTTTGATTATTTTAATCATAATATTTTCATTAAAAGGGTCATAGAAAAAAAACACATTTGAATCTTTTGGTATTTTATAATTAAGTGCATTGATGTGAAATAATTCCCAATCGATATTTGGACATTTTTTAAAACACATTATAAGATTTTTTTTTGCTAGAGAGTGAAGATTTTCAGAAAACTCTATGCCAATTATTTTTTTAGGTTTGAAAATAGAGACAAAGGTTAATACTCTGCCAGCTCCTGAGCCAAAATCTATAAATATACTATTATGAAGGTTTTTTTCAATTAAAGAGAAAACTTTTAAAATTATGTAGTAGGGAGTAGGAAAATATTCGGTTGAATTACGTTTTTGGTAATTATCAACATCCAACTCTTCATGATTAATTGAAAATAAAGTATTAGTTCTAAATTTACACATATAGAAAATCTCATAAGGAATAAATAGTAATATTTTAAAAATCCCCCAAGTTTTTGCTAAAATAAAAACTCTGTAGAGAAAAGTTAAATACCTTTTTAGCATCATTGATTAAATTTTTGGTTTATGGAAAACAATGAACTCTATTAGTATAAACGATACAATAGCTGCCAACCCTAACGATAAGACATTAGCATACAAAGGATTAAAATGTATTATCTCTACTAAAATTGAAAGAGCAATTTGATTAGAAACTAAACCTAATAATTGTGCAATAATATATCTGAATATATATCTTTTTCCTTTGATTATTTTTTTTGAAAATGTCCAGTTTTTATTTAATAAGTAACCGCCCAATAAACCAATTGTATAGCCAACTATGGCAGAATAAAAATAGTAGATTCCTAAAAACTTATACAAATAAAAGAATATTAGATAATTAAAAACTGTAGATACGCCCCCAGTAACACAAAACTTTAGAAGCCTTTGGTTTAATTCATAACCAATAAGAGTTTTTAATTTAATTCTGATTTTTGAGGTAATTCTCGACTTCACTAGGAGTCCCCCAACAGATATAGCTTTTTATTTCAAATGATTTGATATTTAAACCCTTCTGTATACAATTATCAATCAGTATATCAATATAAAATTCATTGTTTATACGTAGATCTTTTTTAATAATATTTTCCGCAGATTGGAAAAAGTATTTAGCTTTTTGAAAGCTAAAAGTCCCGCTAATTGCATAATCATTCATAGGGTTACTGCTCAGAGGATTTTTACAAGAGATTGATTTTGCAAGTCCTTTATCATTTACATTCACCCAACCATACATAGAAGGGTCCTCTATTACTGCAGGATTATTTCTGAAAGTCCACACTAATGCATCATAATCTTTTATTTCATTGTGAAAATTCTCTTTAGCGTAATTCATATCATTATCACAAGCGCCAATAGTTAGTTGATCATCATTATTTATGTAGTCTTTTGCTAAAAGGCAGGTGTTTACTTGCCCATCAGTCAAATCATCAACCGATAAAACAATCGCAGTAGGAAAATAATCATTTAAGATATTTTGAATATTAAATTTAATTATATGTTGTTTTCGGCAAATAAATATCCAGAGATCTGCTTCCGGAAGACTATTGGCTGCTCTTATAACCATGGGTATTCCATTTATTTTAATTAATGGTTTGGGTGTTGAATAACCTGCATTAACAAATCTTTGGCCAGCCCCGGCCAATGGAATTAAATTAACTTTTTTCATTAAGAAAAAATGTTTTCAATTTTGTATGGTTATTATTATTAATATGCCAAACAGATAATTTATTTGCAATACATTTAAAATTAGGTTTGAGTAATAAAAAATCATTTATTATTGGATGATCTTTTTTAGTATGCAAAGAAGATATAGAAAAATGTGGAATCCAATGTCCGCCTACAAATGGAGAACCATATTTCTTTTGACTTGATAAAAATGGTTCATCAAGTTTGTGTTTATTAATAGAATTATCTTTATCTTCTGTATAAACTGATAATTTTTCTGCTATTATTTTTTGTAATGTTTTTAGTGCTTTGTTATTTTTAATCCCAAAATATATTGTATGACCTCCAGTTAACATATCATTCCAAAATACACCGGTTGTATTAATTAATAATTCGATTGGATTCAAATTTTTAGATATTTCTGAAATTGTATTGAGTGCTTTCTTCTCATTTTGTATTTCAAGATTAATTAATGTCAAATGAGGCGGATCTAAAACATATGGTTGATCATTTAATTCTGATTGAACTCTTTTTTTCCAACGATGAATTTCTAATCCAAAATTTTTAGACGGTTGAATAAATACTGCAATACTCAAAATTTGTAGTTTTTTAATAAAGTTGCTAAATAATTTCTGGGAATATCAGGAAAATATTCTTTTTTATAATATAAGTAATCTAATACTTTTCCATGCTCGATATTAATCTTGTGCCAATTATGTATTTTTAAATCAAAAGAATGACCAATCATACAACGCAAAATGCCATTATGGGTGATTATACATACAGACCTATAGTTGTTATTACTTAGATCCTTTTTTAAATCATTTAAGAATGATGTTAGTCGATTAAAAACATTTATAGTATTTTCCCCACTAGGGAATTTTGGATCTTTATTTTTTGACCATTCCTCTATCATGTAAGGAAACTTTTCTTTTAATTCATTATATGATAAACCTTCTGCTTGACCATAATTAAACTCGGATAAGCGATCATCAATGATAATGTCATTAATATTGCAGAGTATTTTTGCTGTATCAATACATCTACGCATAGGGCTTGAATATATTTTATCAACATCCATTTTTTCAGAATTTTGAATGTTCCTTTTTATAATATCTGGATCACGTCCTTGACCTAAGAATGTTTTATTATTTAATTTAGTTTTATAATGTCGTAGAAATTTTATTTTAATTGAATTATTCCATTCATTATCAATATTATTTTGAAACTCCTTTAAAAATTCTAATGTCCAGTTTTTGGTGTATTGAGGGAACTGATCTGTTCTGCGATTTTTGATCTTATAGATTGAATGAAATTTTTCAGCATACCAAGTGCCATTTTTTGGAATTAACCTCTTGATTTCTCTCATAATACTGTGATGTTTGTATATCTTATTTTTTTTATTTAATAATTTTAAATAATTGGCTGTCAGATATTTTACTATATGATAAGAATATTCACCGACATGGCGTTCATCCAATTCTTTTTTAAGTATTTTTTCATAAACTTTGCCATTCTTAAATGAATATTCACGATAGCTTACTATATTATTATTTAAATCATTGATATAATTTTTTAGACTTCTCCGTGCTTCTTTGAAGTCTCGATATTGAAGAATGCCGACTGGGAAAACTTTTTTTAAACTTAACCCGATTCTATCCTTACTCCTTTCCCAATCAAAACATGTAAATGGGCTATTTAAGGTATGGCGTTTGTGCCTGCCTATATCATATATCATTAAATGAACCACCACTAGATTTCGTTTATCATATTTTAAAGGACCAAAAGTTGAATTAATTAAAAGTTCATGGTCCAATATTCCACATTTTTCAAGGTTAATATTTTGAACTTTATTAATACATTTATTAAATAAGTTTTTATTTAGTGATTTACAAACAACAACAACATCTATATCACTTATCCCGGATAAGTCTTTTCGATCAATAAATGAACCGACAAATGTAATTGAAATAATTTCATCAATTTTTTCAAGTGATTCAAATATTGTTTTTTTTAATTTTGCTTTGATTTTAATGATATTCAAAGAGAGCCATATCTTGATGCCGTTTGTAAACGCATAATCTGTTTTTTGGGATCTGCATTATTTAAGATTGATGACCCAGACACAATATTCTCAGATTGTAATGAGTTGACAATATCTTCATTTACCCCGCCATCAATACAAAGAGAAAACTTATTCCTAAATGAAAGCTTATTAATTAATCTAATTTTTTCTAGAGCATCAATTTCAAACTTTTGACCTGAAACACCTAGGTGCTTAATTGTTAGTAATAATACTTCATCAGATAATTTTAATAATGGTTCGACTTCGTGCAGTTTAGTTGATAAAGATAATGCAATCCCAAATTTTTTCCCTGCTTGTTTTATTTCATAATATAAATTGTTAATGCTTTCCTCACACTCAGCATGGACAAATATGACATCTGAGTATGGTAATATTTCATTAATATAAAGTGAGGGTGTCTTAGACATGATATGAATATGTATTTGTTTATTTGGCCAATAGGCTTTGATAGTCTCTAATCTATACGTCTTTATTTTATCAGCGGTCTGGTTCATTGTTTTGTCAACAATATCAACATGTACAAAATCTAAATAATATCCAATATTTCTATAGATTTTTTTTACATTTTCTACTCCATTTGCATAAATGGCAACTCCAACCTTTTTTCTATCTCGGAATGAAAATTTTCGGTGTAACAGATAACCAAGCATAAACATTGATCCAGAGATAACAATTCGTCCTTGTTCATAAGTCCAGCCTAGATCAGTAATATTTTGAGCTACAGTCAGCTGAATTAAACTTGAAAACAAAGATATTAAAACAAAATATATAAAAGCTTGATTTCTTTTTTCTTTTGGAATTTTAAAATTGAAAAAAACATTTCCAAAAAATGCAAATATGATTCCACTTAGAAGTGAGATAGTAATAGAAAAATAGATATTTAATCCTAAATCAACCAATTGAGTTTGTAGAAATAACTCAAGGACAATAGAAATAAACCCTATTATTATATAATTGATTAAAAATCTAAGTCTATAAATAATGCCATGAAGAATACTTACAAGTTCTGGATTTAAAACATTAATCATTTATTATTTTGCCCATAATACGAACTCGTGCCATGTTTTCTTTTATAATGTTTTTTTCTTAACATTTCAGGAATTGATTCTGCATTAGGGTTAATGGTTAGAGTCAGCCATGCCATTTCAGCAATTTTTTCCAATATATTTGCATTTTTTACAGCATCTTCAACGGTTAATCCCCAAGAGAAAGGAGCATGTTTCCAAACTAAAATTCCAGGTAGCTCTAGAGGATTCATACCTTGATCTTCGATTTTTTCTATAATTACTTTGCCAGTATTTTGTTCATATTTCCCACTAATTTCTTCTATTGTCATCTCTCTTGTTATGGGAATTTCGTCATCCCAATAATCTGCATGCGTGGTCCCTAAGCAAGGTATAGGTTTTCCTGCCTGAGCCCATGCCGTAGCATATTTAGAATGGACATGACAGATTCCACCAATCTCAGGGTAATTATTATAAATTGCTATATGAGTAGGGGTATCAGAAGATGGATTATACTTACCAATTGGCAATGATGTTCTCAGATCGACTTTTACGATGTTATTTTCAGACAAACGAGATATTTCAACACCACTTGGTTTAATCAAGCAATGATTACCATTACGGCTACTTACATTACCAAAGGTTTCAAAAGCAAGGCCAAGATTATGAATATCTCTATTGGCTTGATAGACAATATTTTTTGTTAAATCCATTTTAATTCTTATGATTAATTATAGTTTTGATTGTTATTTCAAAAATAGCTTATTAATTCTATTTACCTAAATTAAAATCTTTTATAATTAAAAACAGTTAATTGCATTACTCCAGATTAGGTGCAATTTTTTTCAAGGCTATATTATAGAGCGTTAATATTGTATAAGTTGTTTAGTCATTGTTTGAGTTTTAGTTTTAACATTTTCCGAAAATTATCATCTACAGTAAAGTAGTAACCTCTTTCTTCATGAACACTTACTCCAGAACTATGAAAATCTTTGATATGTTTTTGAAATGTTTTTGCATCAACATTAACATCATTTCCTCTATCGTCTTGGATAGTGATTTTATATCTCATATTTCAAACCTACTCACCACCATATAAACAAAAAACTCCACGAATGTGTGTGGTTTATCTTAGTTTATTAGATTGCTATCTTAATTCCTTATTTAAAAAAATAGGAATTTCACCGAAATATACACCTTCAGGGTCACCATTTTCCTCTATAGATTTTTCTATAGTATTTTTATTCCTTGAAACTATACCATTGAAGAGTTCATCTCCCATGTATTTAACTATAATCTTGTTATCCATATCGATAAGATCATCATTTAATCTGATAATAAAATTAGATGTAGAAGTTGTTTCAATGATGATAGTTTGATCAATAATGTTCGCAATTATTAACGAATTTTTTATAGGGTCTGTTACTTTCAACCAATAAAATCTTTCGTGAATTACATCATCTTGTTTCCAAACAACCTTTTTAGGAAATGGATTACGAGTAAATTTAGAAATCCAAGAAATAGCGGAGGTATCTAAACCGCCCATCCAATGACCTTTATTTTTGTATATCTTAACTAAATGAAGATAACCATTTACATCATTTTCTCTCAATACTTGTAATCTATTTTCCCAATCTAATGCAACTTTGTTGCGATTATAAGCAGAGTCATTCTCTCCCATGTGTATTGTAAAACCTATGTTCCGTAATCCGAGAGGACTTGCATCATTTGGATGGCCCGCCATCATTGCAGCGGCGGCAAATCTATCAGCCATTCTAGGTGCTACTTGATAGACTCCATCGCCTCCAGCAGAATAACCCATCAGGTATATTTTGTTGGGGTCTACATCATGGAAAGCAATCATATTTTGAATTAATCTATTTAAAAACATATCAATGTGGTTCTGATGCCACATATTCCATGTATTGGTTGGGGAGCGAGGTGTAAATAAAATTCCGTTATTTAATTCATATAATGTTTTATGTCTATTCCATGAATTTTCATTTACTGAATCAGGCACACCGCCACCTCCATGTAATGAAAAATATAATTCCCATCCAGTTG
>CAZEER010000037.1:0-9018 GCA_964511215.1 uncultured bacterium
CCTATGGCTTCATTGCCATTGGGCTTTATTTATTTAATCTTTATTTTAATTCAATTTAAAGAATCTTTAAACACTGAAACCGATACAAAACCTAATATATCAGAAAATAAAATCGAAGAGACATTCCTAAAGAATGAAAAAAAACAAGTTGACATAATAAAGGAACCAATAGTAGAGGAAACTCTCGAAAAACCAATTACTTTATTACCAAAACAAAAAACAATCAAAAATAATATGGTGATAAAAAATACTATTGAACCAAAAAAGGTAGTCGAAAATAAAAGGGAAAATATTAAACCCAAAAAAAATAAATCAAAGGAAAATAGTAAAAAGCCTGATAACATAGAAAAACAACTAGTGTTAAAAGATATCAAAATTTGTAAAGGAATTCAGAATAGAAAGCCTGTAGATATAGGGGTTGAGTTTGCCAATTCTGTTGACTCATTATATTGTTATACTCGGATACAAAATTTGGGGAAAAAAAAGGAGGTTCGGCATATATGGTATTTTGAGAATCAAATTATGACCCAAGTGAGATATAATGTAAAAAAATCAAATATTTATAGATCTTGGACAAAGAAGACGATATTACCATATCATGTTGGAAATTGGAGAGTTGATGTTCAAGATCAAAATGGAACTATTATTGGATCAAAAAAATTCAGAATTACAACTTCTACCAATTCAAATTAAATTAATATCACTGGTAATCTCCATATGTTTATTCTCTTGTGGGGGGGTTATAAAAAAGGATACAATTCCAATGAATTGGACCGCCTTTGATTTGGATTTACCAGATGGAATCGAAATCTACTCTGGAGAAAATGTAGAAATTCCACTTAAAGCTTGGGTTGCTAAAATTAATATATCCGATCAAAATTTATCGGTCAATATACTCTCATCATCTGATAGGGACCGTAAAGAAACTCCACAACAATTTTTAGAAAATACAGGTGCACGAGTAGTAATAAATGGCGGATTTTTCAATTCTGAAAAAATACCGGCTCAACATGTTGGCTTACTAAAAACTAAATATCGATTAGAAGAACCAGCGAGTCATTCTGTATATAGAGATTCAAAGAAATATTTTATATCAAGAGGTGCTTTTGGTGTAAAACCTGATGGTAGTGTTGATATTGCATGGTGTTCAACAAAAAATGATTCAATATTCGAATGGAAACGTCCTCTATTTAATAGACCCGGTTTTTCAAATGATTCCATACCATTTAAAGACTCCAAATATTGGGATGTGAGAGATGCTCTTCACGCAGGACCAGTGTTAATTTCTAATGGTAAAATCGATTTAACATTAGTAGATGAAGTATTTTTTAATACTCCAGTAGCTGGTGTACAACCCAGATCTGCGGTTGGATACACAAAAAATAATGAATTAATTATAATGGTAGTAGACGGAAGGCAAATAGATAGTCGAGGTGTTTACCTTGAAGAGCTTGCAATTATGATGAAAGAGTTTAAATGTGAAGAAGCATTGAACCTTGATGGAGGTGGTTCTAGTGCAATAGTGGCAGATAGTAGACTATTAAATAGACCTTCTGGTAGAACCAGCCAAAGAGAGGTTATGTCATCGATAGGAATTTTTTATAATAAAAGCAAGGCAAGTAATGTCGATTTTTAAAAAATTATATTTCTGGATGTTATCTTGGTCAGATAAACCATCTGGACCAGTTGCCCTTGGAATATTTTCTTTTTCTGAAGCTATCTTTTTCCCTATTCCGCCAGATACGTTACTTATACCTCTTGCATTAGGTAAAAGAGAAAAAGCTTTATATTTTGCATTTATTTGTAGTATATGTTCTATCCTTGGTGGAACATTAGCATATACACTTGGTGCGTGGCTTTGGTGGGAAGATTTAAATCTATATTCAAACTTTGCAAAATTCTTTTTTGATCATATACCCGGATTTACCCCAGCAGCTTTCGATAGAGTGAAAGAATTATATGATAAATATAATTTTATGATAATCTTTACAGCAGGTTTTACACCTATACCTTTTAAACTATTCACAATAAGCGCTGGCTCATTTAAAATAAACTTTCCACTTTTTATTTTAGCGAGTACTCTAAGTCGGAGTGCACGATTTTTTATAGTAGCGTTTTTAATTAAACTTTATGGCGATCCAATAAATTATTTTATTGATAAATATTTTAATATTATTGCTATTGTATTTACGATCTTACTGTTTGGAGGTTTTGCATTATTAAATTTTATTTTAATTTGACCGATATCAAAATATTTCCTAAATCAATACAAAAATATTTTATTTTTTGAGTAATATATAGGCTAATAAGAAAAATCTATTAGAATATATTTAATTTTATCATTGTTGTTTTTCTAAAGATGCTCTTATATATTCATTATTATGTATAAACCTTTTCAAAATACTTCTGAAGAGAATGAAGAATGGTATGAAGGATTTAGCTCCTCAAGTGACGAAGATATTATGATAACTGATGCTGTAAAAATACAAGATCCAATTTCCAGCCTAAATCTAACATCTCCGTTAGTTGTAGAGACTGGTACAAGTCTAAAGAATGCTCTTAAACTACTTCAAGATGAACAACAGAATTGCCTACTCATCATCAGAAATGAAAACATCACAGGTATTTTAACTGAGAGAGATATATTACTTAAAGTTACCGGAAAAGGATTTGATCTAGGTTTGGTCACTGTTGATGAATTTATGACTGAAAATCCTGAATATCTTTCTCCTGAGGATCCAATCGCATATGCATTAAATAAAATGTATGTAGGAGGATTTAGACATGTGCCTATTGTAGATGATGAATTACGACCAATTGGTCTTATTAGTATTAGTGATATTATATCTACTATAGCCGATTATTTTAGTCGAGAAATTATAAATTTACCACCTATAAATAGATCAATAGATAAAAATCAACAAGAAGGTGGTTAATTCATCTTTGATATCTTTTTAGTGTCTTTTAATCATAGATGAGTAAAAGAAAAACATCTTTTACAGATACAAGTTTAATTCATATAGGATGGAGAGAGTGGATATACCTTCCTTTGCACAAAAACTTTGCTATTAAAGCAAAAATAGATTCAGGGGCCCAATCATCATCCATCCATGCAACCCATTTAGTGAAGTATGTGAAAAATGGTCAAGACAGAATTAAATTTAGAATATATCAATCAAAAAAGAGTCTAGACCTTGATAAAATTCTCTTAAACTATAAAAAGGTCACTAACTCTTTTGGAGATTCTGAAATTAGACCGGTTATTGAAATGAGAATTAAATTAGGTAATTCCTCATGGAAAACACAGATTACTCTTTCTAGAAGATCAGGTCTTTCATATTCAATGTTAATAGGTAGAAATAGTTTAAAAAAGAAACACATTATTCATTCTCATAAATCATACTTAACTGGTATTAATGGTAAAAATTATACATGAATATTTTCATCCTTTCACGAAATAAAAATTTATATTCGACAAGTAGGATAGTTGAAGCAGGTCAAAATCGAGGTCATTTAGTTAGGGTAATTGATTATATGCGTTGCTACATGAATATTACCTCAGATAAACCAATAGTATATTATGGTGGTGAGTCACTCGGTATTGTTGATGCTGTAATTCCTAGGATAGGAGCGTCAAATACTTTTTACGGCACTGCAGTTGTAAGGCAATTTGAAACAATGGACTCATACTGCATTAATTCATCTGTCTCTATATCTAATTCACGAGATAAGCTACGATCAATGCAAATACTAGCTCAGGCAGGTATCAATATGCCAATGACAGGTTTCGCGAGTCATACAAAAGATATTGAAGGTGTTATTGAATCGGTAGGTAGTACTCCTCTGATCATGAAATTGTTACAGGGTACTCAAGGTCAAGGCATAGTTTTAGCTGAAACTAGAAAAGCCGCAGAATCTGTCATGAGTGCATTTAGACAATTAGATGCTGATATAATGGTCCAAGAATATATTAAAGAATCAGCTGGTACTGATATTAGAGCTTTTATTGTTGGTGAAGAAGTTGTAGCTACAATGAAGAGGACCGCTCCCCTAGGGGAATTTAGATCAAATGTACATCTTGGTAGTAAAATTGAAAGAGTAGATATTTCCTCAAAAGAAAAAGATATTGCAGTAAGTGCAGCAAAAATTCTTGGTCTATCTGTCGCTGGTGTTGATTTTATGAGATCTCGACGCGGTCCACTTATTTTGGAAGTGAATTCTTCCCCTGGTCTTCAAGGAATAGAAGCATGTTCCGGGGTGGATGTTGCGAATAAAATCATTTCGTATATTGAATCTAAAAAATTAGTTAATGCAAACAATTCTAATTAAACAAATTTATAGTGTTAATTTCTATTAGATACATTTGAATAATATCAATCAAAAATGAGAAAAATTAATTTTATAATTTTAGGATCCCTGCTATTTCATTTAAACGCAGATGAATTGATTGATAAATATAAATATAAAAAGATAGCCACAGATATTATCGAAACTATTTCTAATGATAGTACAGCCTACAAACGATTAGAGTACCTATGTTATAATTTTGGACCTCGTCTTAGTGGTTCAAAAAATTTAGAAAAATCCATAAACTGGATTATCAAGGAAATGAAAAATGATGGCATAAAAAACGTAAAGGGTGAACGAGTAAAAGTACCCGTATGGGTTAGAGGAGAAGAATCAGTCACCTTGCTCCAGCCATTTAATAAAAAACTTACAATGCTTGGGTTAGGCGGGAGTGTGTCAACGCCAAAAGGAGGATTAACGTCTGACGTAATAGTAGTAAAGGATTATTTAGAATTGGAAAGAGTCTCAAAAAATATTCGAGGAAAAATAGTTCTTTTCGATGCACCATTTACTACTTATGGAGAGACGGTTTCCTATAGATATTCTGGTGCTAGTGTGGCTGCAAAGTATGGCGCAATCGCTAGCTTAATCCGATCAGTCGGTCCTTGGTCTATGGATACGCCTCATACTGGTGTCATGGCTTACGATGAAAAATATAGAAAAATTCCACATGCAGCTTTAACTCTAGAAGATGCAATGATGCTTGGGAGATTATATAAAAGTGGCAAGAAGGTTACTCTAAATATTAAAATGAATGCAAAAACTGTCGCTGATAGGTGGTCCAGAAATATAATCGGAGAGATTGTCGGGAATCAATATCCTGAGGAAATTATTATTGTGGGCGGACATATCGATTCTTGGGATGTAGGGCAAGGTGCTCATGATGATGGTGGTGGATGTATTGCGTCTTGGGAAGTATTACGATTAATTAAAAAGTTAAATCTCCAACCAAAACGAACAATCAGATGTGTAATGTGGACAAATGAGGAAAATGGTGGCAGAGGAAATAAAGCATACAGAGATATGCATTTAAATGAGTTAGATAATCATGTGCTTGCCATAGAATCCGATGGGGGAGTTTTTGCACCACAAGGATTTGGATTCTCCGGAAGTGATCAAGCCTTTAATATTATAAAGGAGATTCATCAATTACTTAAACCCATTAATGCGCATAACGTTTCATCAGGTGGAAGAGCCGCAGATATAGCACCGTTGAATGATCTAGGTGTACCAGTTATGTCATTAAAAGTTGATGGATCAAAATATTTTTGGTACCACCATACTAGTGCAGACACATTTGATAAAATCAACTTTGATGAATTTAATAATTGTATAGCAGCAATGGCTATTATGGCATACGTTGTTGCTGATCTTGATAAACCACTCCCAAGATGATAATTTTATTTATTATCATTCCTATTTGAAATATTGACCTTAAATTTCTCGACATTTTTTCTTTATAAAACATAAAAATACATACTTATGAACTCAGTTAGCATCTCTGGTTATGGTGACAACCTGACCGTTAATGGAATCAGAATTGGGGACCTCACTCCTAGTGATCACGAATCCATTGAAAATCAGAAGGGAGGACAAAATTATTCTCCATTAGAAAATATTGTTGTATCAAAAGTAAAGGATTCATCTACACTCATAGCTAGAAAGCCAGATCCTGATGATATAAAAAAATATATTGAGACCGAGTTAATTGATGGTCTTTGTTGTTATTCTGCTGTGAATCAGGGTCAACTTAATAAGACAATTGTCGATTCTGTAATTAAGCATCTTGAGGAAGAAAAACTTCCTACAGTTCCTAGGTCTATTAGACATAAATACATGAGTGCATTTCTATTAGCCGCAACCGGAATTACAGGTATGGATAAGGTTGTGCCTAAGGTTGCAGGGGTAGAATCTTGGGAGCTTTCATTTAAAATAAGTAGACGCTGGGGATTTTATAAAAAAGGAATACCTGAAAATGAAATAATTATTGTTGGTGCTTCTGGAAATTTTCATGGCCGATCTGTAGCTGCAATCTCCATGTCAGATGATCAAGAATCGCGTATTGGATTTGGTCCCTTTTTACCTGGGATAGAACTTGTAACATATAATGATATTCAATCACTAGAGGATCTGTTTATTAAGAAAGGCGATAGAATTGCAAGTTTCATGGTCGAGCCAATACAGGGGGAGGCTGGTGTCATTGTACCTGATGATGATTATTTTCCAAAAGTCGCAGCTTTATGCAAAAAATATAATGTCTTATTATGCATGGATGAGGTTCAGACAGGATTTGGAAGAACAGGCGAAAATTTTGCACATCAATTATTTGGAGTGAAACCAGATATCATGGGTTGTGGTAAGGCAGCGGGTGGTGGTATCCTACCGGTGTCATTTGTCGCAGGAAAAAAAGATGTTATTGATGTATTAACACCTGGTAGTGAAGGTTCTACATTTGGTGGCTATCCATTAGCATCAGTGGTTGGTACATATGCTATTAAAGTATTAGTGGATGAAAATCTTGCTAGGAATGCAAAGACTCAAGGGCTATATCTAATGAATAATCTGAACTCTATAAAGAATGATTTTCCTGATAAAATAAAAGAGGTAAGAGGCAAGGGTCTTTTGACAGCATTTGAAATGCATAACGAAAAGCATCTTGATGGTCACAAGGTTTCCGTGGAACTTTTAAATCATGGTGTTTATGCAAAAGAAACCCATCATTCAACAGTTCGTCTAGCACCAGCTTTAACGATAAATAATAATCAGATCGATCGATTGTCTGATGCGATCCACTCTGTGATAAAGGACCTATAAATATGGACTTTTTAAAAATACTTGGTATAGATAATGAAAATTTCGGCGCTAATTCAGGTCCAGGTCAATGGAGTAAGACAAAAAACGCAGGAAAGATCGACTCGTTTAATCCATCAAATGGTGAATTAATTGGGACAGTATATCAATGTAATAAGGATGATTACACCCTAATAGTTAAAGAATCAATTGAGGCATTTAATGAATGGCGAAAAGTTCCAGCTCCAGAACGAGGTCAATTGGTAAGAAAATTAGGCAATGCTATCAGAGATTATAAAGACCCATTGGGCAGTCTTGTTTCCTTGGAAATGGGTAAAATAAAGGCTGAAGGTGATGGAGAGGTTCAGGAAATGATAGATATAGCAGATTTCGCTGTTGGTCAATCAAGAATGCTTTATGGTAAAACTATGCATTCTGAACGTAAGAATCATAGAATGTATGAGCAATGGCATCCGTTGGGTATTACTGGTGTAATTAGTGCATTCAATTTTCCTGTAGCAGTTTGGAGTTGGAATGCTTTTATTGCAGCTATTTGTGGAAATACAACCATTTGGAAACCCTCTTCATCAACACCTCTTTGCGCTATAGCAGTGCAAAATATATGCAATGAGGTTATTTCTTTAAATGATGTTCCTAATATTTTCAGTCTAACCATAGGAAGTGGGTCTAATATTGGCGAAACAATGATTAACGATAGAAATGTACCATTAATTTCCTTCACTGGTTCTACAAATATGGGGAGACATGTGAGTAAAGTTGTTTCAGAAAGATTTGGAAAAACAATCCTTGAACTTGGTGGTAACAATTGTATTATTGTAGATGAGTCTGCAGATATCGACCTGGTTGTTCCAGCAATTGTCTTTGGTTCTGTAGGGACGGCAGGTCAAAGATGTACAAGCACAAGACGTGTCATAGTACAAGAATCAATTTATGAAGAATTACATAACCGTCTTATCAGTGCATATAAACAAGTAAAAATTGGAGACCCTCTTGTGAATGAAACCCTAATGGGCCCATTAATTAATGAAAATGCCGTAAATGATTTTTCAAATGCCATTAAATGTGCAGTAGATATGGGTGGTGATATATTATATGGTGGAAATACTATTGAAGGGGCAGGTCACTTTGTAACGCCCACAATTATAAAAGCTGAAAATCATTGGGATATTGTTCAAGAAGAAACATTCGCTCCAATCTTGTATCTGATTAGTTACAGAGAATTAGATGATGCAATTAAAATGCACAATAATGTGCCTCAGGGTTTGTCATCGGCGATGTTCACGTTAAATATCAGAAATGCTGAAAAATTTTTATCCTCAATTGGATCTGACTGTGGAATCGCCAACATAAACATAGGAACATCTGGAGCTGAAATTGGTGGTGCATTTGGTGGAGAAAAAGAAACTGGTGGAGGTAGAGAGTCAGGATCTGATAGTTGGAAACAGTACATGAGAAGACAGACTAATACCATAAATTGGAGTGAAGAATTACCTCTTGCTCAAGGAATTGAGTTCAATTTAGATAAATAATTAACTTTTAAAGGGTTACAATATTATCATGTCAATTCATTTTAATGATACGAGATCAACCATTGGAAAACATATGCTTGCTGATGGGATGTCGCCGATAATTGATCTAAAAAAATCCCATGGATCATGGTTGGTAGATGGAAAAACAGGTAAGGAATACTTAGATCTATTTTCAATGTATGCTTCTATGTCAGTTGGTTATAATCACCCATATGTATTAGATAATATTGATCGATTAACCAGTGCTGCGGTAAATAAACCTGCAAATTCAGATATATATTCGCCTGAAATGGCAGAATTCGTTGATACTGTAGGTAGAGTTGCTCAACCT
>CAZEER010000037.1:9118-16578 GCA_964511215.1 uncultured bacterium
AATCATTTTCGCAAAGAATATATACGAGAATTGCAACAATTATCCCAAGATAATGATTTTTTATTAATCTTTGATGAAGTTCAAACTGGTATTGGTATAACTGGTAAAATGTGGGCACATGAACATTATGGTGTTGAACCAGATGTAATGAGCTTTGGTAAAAAGACACAATGTTGTGGTATCTTTGCTGGAGAAAGATTGGATGAGGTTGAGAATAATGTATTCAAAGAATCAAGTAGGATAAATTCTACTTTTGGAGGAAATTTGATTGATATGGTAAGATTCACTATTTATCTTGAACTTATTGAAAAAGATGATTTGGTAACAATGGCAGCAAATAATGGAAAGTATTTACTTTCATCACTCATGACTTTGCAAAATAATAATGAAGACCTTATAACAAACACCAGAGGAAAGGGTCTTTTCTGCGCCTATGATCTTCCATCTACTAATCATAGAGATAGATTGATAGGGAACATGGAAAAAGAAGGTGTAATTATTCTGGGATGTGGTAAAAATTCTATTCGTTTTAGGCCTCACTTAAATATAACGAAAAATGAAATAGATTTAGCTATGTCAAAGATGAATAAAGCTTTATCAAAACTTTAGTGTTGAGCCAGCAAAAAGGAATACTCTATCTTGTATCTACACCAATCGGAAACCTTGGAGACATTTCTTATAGAGCAATAGAGATACTTAAGACTGTTCCTCTAGTGGCAGCTGAAGACACAAGACAATCAAAAAAACTTTTTTCTCATTATAATATTAAAACTCCTCTAATTAGTTACTTTGAGCATAATCGGTTTTCAAGGATTCCTAGATTAATGAACCATTTGAGTAATGGAAAAGATTTGGCACTTATAACAGATGCAGGAACCCCAGGTATATCTGACCCAGCATATAGAATTGTTCGTGAAGCAATAAAAAATTCCGTTGAAATTCTATCTATACCGGGATCTAGTGCAGTGTTGGCAGCTTTGGTAGCCTCCGGGCTACCAACCGATCGTTTTATTTTTGAGGGATTTCTACCACCAAAAAAGGGCAGAATAAAAAGAATAGAGAAAAATAAAAATGAACAAGCAACCCTTGTATATTATGAATCAGCAAATAGGCTAGTTAGAGCACTCAAACAATTTAATGACATACTTGGAGATAGACCTGCAGTTGTAGCACGAGAATTGACAAAGTTTCATGAGGAAATAAAAAGAGGAACTCTTTCAGAATTAAATTTGTATTATAACAAAGTTAAACCAAAAGGTGAATGTGTCATCTTAATTGGTAAAGATGATCAAAATGTCTACTTCTAATAAAGGAATATTTATTTCATTTGAAGGCATAGATGGATGCGGAAAAAGTACCCAAGTAAAATTACTTATTGATAGAATGTATAAAAATGGAATTAACTCCATTCTTGTAAGAGAGCCAGGAGGAATCGAACTCTCTGAAGATATACGCACAATTCTTTTAAATAATCGTAATAGTACAATGACATCAAGAACAGAAGCGCTTTTAATGACTGCCAGCAGGGCACAATTGACAAAAAGGAAAATTATACCAGCTTTAGAAAATGGAACATGTGTTATTGCGGATAGATTTAAAGATTCCACCTTGGCATATCAAGGTGGAGGTAGAGGATTGAACATCAATTCCTTGATTAATCTAAATAATTTTGCTACCTATGAATTAGATCCTGCGATAACAATATTTTTAGATGTCAGCGTTGAAGTAGCTTTGCAAAGATCAAATAAATCTAATCCAGATCGCATAGAAAGTGAGGGGATCAATTTTCAAAATAATGTAAGAAATTGTTACTTGACCTTAGCTAATAAATTTCCAAATAGAATAACTAAAATAAATGGAGCAAATTCTATTGAAGTAATACATAGGACTATTTGGGGAAAAATTATAAATTATTTTAATGATTAATTCTAATAATAAAATAAACATAGTTAGTTACATTTTCTTTTGTTCTCTTATCTATGCTGCAGGTTCAAAAGATATATATAAACAAGTTAGAAAGAATCAATCTCTCATTAATGATGTATATAGAAATATCATTGTTAATTATGTAGATGATATTGATTTAGATGCTTTTACAAAAATGAGCATAAATCAAATGTTATCAGAGCTAGACCCATATACCGCTTATATGGAAAATGAGGAAAAAGATAATATAGAGATGCTTACAAAAGGGAAATATGGTGGTGTAGGAATTCAAATCGGCCGAAGAGAGAAACAATTAACGGTTATTACCCCAATTGAAAATTCTCCGGCAAAAAGAGCAGGAGTGGTAAGCGGTGATAAAATTATAAAAATTGATAGCCTTGAAACAAAGGACCTTTCAATGGACGAAGCTGCAAAATTAATCCGCGGTCTAAAAGGAACAGAAGTATTATTAAGTATCCAAAGGATTGGTGAGGAAGAGTTAATTGATTTTGTTCTTATCAGAGAAGATATAAAGGTAAAAGATATATCATATTCAGGAATGATTGATGAACAGACAGGTTATATTAGATTAACCCGATTTTCAAGAAACTCTGATAAGGAAATGAAAGAAGCCATTGAAGATTTAAAGTCCAATAATATGACTGGGTTGATCCTAGATCTTCGTGATAACCCTGGTGGCTTATTAAACTCGGCAGTTAGTATTTTAGATTTATTTATCGATAAAGGAGAGTTACTGGTCTGGACAAAAGGAAAAACACATAAATCTAAACGTCAATATATTAGTAAATCTGACCCTATAATATCTAAAAATATTAATGTTACTGTCCTTGTAAATCAGGGTAGCGCTTCTGCAAGTGAAATTATTGCCGGGGTACTTCAAGATTTAGATCGAGGAGTAGTTATAGGAAGACCTACATTTGGAAAAGGATTAGTTCAAACAGTTTTTAATATAGATAGAAACCGTTCTCTTAAAGTAACTACAGCAAAGTATTTTATTCCTAGTGGTAGATTAATTCAAAAGCCAGGTTATCTACCTGATAAATTATTAGCAGATACAACATCTACAGACTCTATATTTTATACTAAAGGTGGTAGAAAGGTTTCAGGCATGGGAGGAATAATTCCAGATCATAAAGTAGAATTAGCAGAAATATCGCCTATTTTATCAGTAAGCTGGAGACAAGGGTTATTTTTTAATTTTGTTCAAAAAAACAAGATGAATTATGAAAATTTTCAAAATGTTGAAAGTGATACTACTATTTTATCTTTGTTTGAACATTATATTCAATCAAGTGAGTTAGATATACATTTGAAAGGGCAAAAAAATTATTTAAAAATGAAAGATATGTTATGGTCGCTTGATTCAAACAGTGTTCAAATTCAAGGGGCTATTGATATCATAGATTCTTATTTTGAAGAAAAATCCGCTATGCAATTTGATAAGGAAAAAAATATACTCCATCATTGGCTTATGGTAGAGTTCGCAGATTATTATTTGGGTCAATCAGGAAAAATAAAAATAAGCATGCAGAAAGATAAAGATATTCAGAAAGCACTAAATGTATTAAGTGATCCAATTGCCTTTCAAAATATATTTTCTACGAATTAAATAAGATGATATTTAACTTTTTTCAACAATATTTTGGGCGATTAGCTCAGTTGGTTAGAGCGCTACGTTGACATCGTAGAGGCCGGCGGTTCAAATCCGTCATCGCCCACATTAATTATGAATAATATAAACATCACATTACCAGATAATTCTATAAAAAAGGTTCCAAAAGGTACAACCCCTCAAGAAATTGCAGAACAAATAGGATCTGGCTTGGCTAGAGTAGTTGTTGTAGCAAAAATTGATGGCAACATTAAAGATTTAAACTTCCCAATAAATAATGATTGCTCATTGGAATTATTAAAAGGTGATACACCAGAAGGGCATGAAACCTTACTTCATTCCACTGCGCATCTCATGGCACAAGCTGTGAAAAAACTTTTTCCTGAAGCCAAAATAACTATAGGCCCAACAATAAATAATGGTTTTTATTATGACTTTGATGTTGATGTAACATTTTCAGATGAAACTATTAACGAAATTGAGAGTGAAATGAAAAACTTGGCGAAATTAGGTCAAGATATTCAAAGAAATGAAATTACAGTGAGGGAAGCTATTAAATTATTTAATGATATAGGAGAACCATATAAGGTTGAAATTATTGATCAAATTGAACCTGATGATATTATCACCACATACAAACAATCTAATTTCATAGACCTTTGCAGAGGACCTCACGTATCAAACACATCTAAAATCAAGCATTTTAAATTATTGTCTACGTCTGGTGCATATTGGCGTGGAGATGAAAAAAATAAAATGTTACAAAGAATATATGGGACGGTGTTTTCCTCTAAAGAATTATTAAAAAACCATCTCTACAATATAGAAGAAGCAAAAAAAAGAGACCACCGGAAATTAGGTAAAGATTTAAAACTTTTTACATTTGATGAAGAAGTTGGACCAGGGCTACCACTTTGGTTACCAAATGGTACAGTGATAATAGATGAACTAGAAAAATTAGCAAAAGAAACTGAATATCATGCTGGCTATGAACCTGTGAGAACACCCCATCTGACAAAAGGAATTTTATATGAAAAATCTGGTCATCTAGATCATTATAAAGATTCAATGTTTCCAGCTATGGATATAGATGGCATAGAATATTTTGTTAAGCCTATGAACTGCCCACATCATCATAAGATTTACTCATCTTCATCGAAAAGTTATAGAGATTTGCCGGTAAGATTAGCAGAGTATGGTACTTGCTATAGATATGAAAAGTCAGGTCAACTCTTTGGTCTGATGCGTGTGCGAAGTCTTCAAATGAACGATGCGCATATTTATTGTACTAAAGATCAATTTAAGGAAGAATTCATAGCAGTTTGCAATATGTATCTCGATTATTTTAAAATATTTAACATTAAAAAATATACTATGCGTTTAAGTTTACACGATGAAGCAGGTTTAGGTAAAAAATATGTTAACTATCCGAAATTATGGCTAGAAACAGAACAGTGGGTAAGGGAAGCTCTTATAGAAGGAAATTTTGAATTTAATGAAGTACATGGTGAGGCAGCATTTTATGGTCCTAAAATTGATGTTCAAGTCTGGAGTGCAATTGGTAAAGAATTTACTCTAGCAACAAATCAAGTTGATTTTGCAGTTCCTGATAAATTTAATTTAACATACATTAACGAAGATGGTTTAGAAAAAACTCCTCTATGTATTCATAGGGCACCTTTATCAACTCATGAAAGATTTATTGGATTCCTAATCGAACATTTTGGCGGTAATTTTCCACTATGGTTAGCGCCAACTCAGGTTATTGTTCTTCCTGTTTCTGATAAATCTTTAGAATATTCCAAAAAGATTAAGCAATCATTGAAGGATAGAGGAATTCGTGCTAGATTAAATGGTCGCCCTGATAAAATTGGATCTAAGATACGACAAGCTGAATTAGAAAAAATCAATTTGATGCTTATTATCGGAGAAAAAGAAGAGAAAGAAGGTGTAATTTCAATTAGAAAAAGATTCGAAGGTAATATCGGAACCGACTCACTTGAAAATTTTATAATACATCTACTAAGTGAAATAAAAGATAGGAGATTAACTCATAGGAAAGAAACAGCAGCAACGACTCAATAATGAAATTAAAGCAAAGGAAGTAAGATTAATTTCGGATAATGGTGAACAATTAGGCGTTGTTTCCATTGAAGTTGCGCAAGAAAAAGCCAGAGATGCAGGTCTCGACCTAATGGAAGTTGCTCCAAGTGCTAAACCACCAGTTTGCAAGATTCTTGATTACGGTAAGCTAAGATATGAAGAAAAAAAGAAACAACAGCAAAGCAAAAAAAAGCAGCATGTTGTAAAGGTAAAAGAAATTAGACTGAGACCTCAAATTGATGATCATGATTTAATGACTAAATTAAACCATGGTCGAAAATTTTTACAAGATGGTTCAAAACTTAAAGTCACTCTCATGTTCCGTGGACGTGAAATGGCAAGAATTGATCTCGGGAAATTAGTTATGGAAAAAGTTTTAGATGAATTACAAGACGTCGCTGAAGTTGAAAAGGATATTCCTTTAGAAGGAAGACGAATGTCAATGATTCTTAATGGAAAATAGGAGTACTAGATGCCTAAAATGAAAACAAGACGCGGAGCCGCTAAGCGATTTAAGCTCACAGGCTCTGGTAGAATTAAACGAAACAAAGCAAACCATAGACATATGCTCATACGTCGATCGAACAAAGTAAAACGAAAAATGAGACAAGCAGGTATCATCTGCAGCGCTGATCGGAAAATTGTGAAAGCGATGTTGGGTGTCTAATAACGTGGAGACGATATACAATGCCTAGAGCAAACAGTTCGGTCCCTCGACATCGTCGACACCGTAAAATCGTCAAGCAGGCCAAAGGCTACTATGGTGCCCGGAGCCGCACTTTTAAATCTGCAAAAGATGCAGTAACCAAAGCAGGGCTCTATGCCTATCGTGACAGACGTCAAAGAAAGCGTCAATTCCGTCGACTTTGGATTATTCGTATTAATGCAGCGTGCAGGTTAAACGGCATTACATATTCAGCTTTTATTAATAGCCTGAAGACAAAAGGTATAGAATTGGATCGAAAGATTCTGGCAGACATGGCAGTACATGATCCAAATGCCTTTACTGCACTGATAAAAAATATTCAATAATTACAATGTCAGTGTCGGACAAGATCGAGTCAGTCAGGAATCAATTTCTGACTGACCTCGAATCCTTCCCAGAAGATTCAAAAAAAATAGAAAATTTTCGATTACAATACTTTGGAAGGAAAGGTGTTATTACCTCTTTATTCCATCTACTAGGTGATGCGCCGCAAGATGAAAGACCTCTATTAGGCCAACAATTAAATGATCTCAAAAATGATCTTACAGCACTCTTTGATGAAAAACTTGTATACTTTTCAGAGCAAATCCAACAAGCTCATGATGAAAAATTAGACTTAACTCTACCTGGAAAGGCGCAAAGACTTGGATCAATGCATATATTAGAGCAAACTCTTACTGAAATAAAAGAAATATATTGTTCAATAGGATTTCATATTGCCTATGGCCCAGAGGTAGATGACGAATACCATAATTTTACAGCTCTGAATGTGCCTGATCATCATCCTTCAAGAGACATGCAGGATACTTTTTTCATTGATTCAGAAACTGTATTAAGAAGTCATACATCAAATGTTCAGATTCATTTAATGGAAGAAGAAGATCCACCCATTAGATATATAGTTCCTGGAAGGGTATATAGAAATGAAGCGATTGGATATAAAAGTTATTGCCTTTTTCATCAGGTAGAAGGTATCTACATTAATCAGAAAGTATCATTCGCTGAATTAAAGGGAACTTTGGAATATTTTGTCAAACAAATGTTTGGAGCAAAAAAGAAAATGAGATTCAGACCTTCTTATTTCCCATTTAC
>CAZEER010000037.1:16588-23182 GCA_964511215.1 uncultured bacterium
GAGCCAAGTGCAGAAGTAGATATTTGGGATGAAGAAAGACAAGAATGGATGGAGATCCTTGGTTGTGGTATGGTTGACCCTAATGTATTGGACAATGTTGGTTATGATTCAAATAATTGGCATGGTTTTGCATTTGGCATGGGTGTTGAAAGAATAGCGATGTTAAAATATAAGATCAATGATATTCGTCATTTTTATAGTGGGGATGTTAGAATATTGGAGCAATTCATTTGAGAGTTTCCATTGACTGGCTTAAGGAATTTGTTCAAATAGAAGAGACTCCATTTCAGCTTGCAGATTTATTGTCAAATACTGGAATTGAAGCAGAAGTGTCAAAAGTACCTATGGAAATACCTGGAGTGATTATAGGAAAGGTAGAGACAACTGAAAAACATCCTAATGCTGATAAATTAAAACTCTGCACTGTAAATGATGGGAAGAAAACCCATCAAGTAGTATGCGGTGCAACAAATGTTGCAGCTGGACAAACCATACCATTTGCAATGATAGGTGCAATTTTGCCAGGAAATTTTAAAATTAAGAAAGTAAAGATTCGAGGTGTAGAATCATCCGGTATGATATGTTCTGAACGTGAATTAAATATCTCTGATGAGCATGAAGGTATAATGGTTCTTCCAGATTTTCTTCACATCGGTGATGACTTCATGAAAAGTTACGGATATAAATTTCTATCTTTAGAATTGGACATAACACCTAATAGGCCAGACGCATTCTCACATCAAGGTGTAGCAAGAGATATATCTGCTGCAACAGAAAGAAAATTTTCGCCACTTATTATTTCTAACATTGAAAGTAAGAAAAATTTATCATTAAATATCTCAATGGAAGATCATAATGATTGTCCAAGATATATCGGTGGATTGGTTGAAAATATTAAAGTAGGACCAAGTCCTGACTGGTTAATTGATAGACTTAGATCCATTGGTCAAAGGAGCATAAATAATATTGTAGATATCTCTAATTATGTTTTGATGGAAATGGGCCACCCAACACATATCTTTGATTTTGACAAACTAAAAGAAAAAGATATACTAGTTCGCAGGGCGAAAAAAGGAGAGACTTTAGTTACCCTTGATGAGCAAAAACATAAATTAGATGAAAAACATCTACTCATAACAGATGGTAATTATCCCATAGCTCTAGCAGGTGTAATGGGAGGTTTTAATACTGCCGTAACTGATTCAACAAAAAGCCTGTTAGTTGAGAGTGCATATTTTGACCCAGTTACCATTCGAAAAAGTGCTAAAAGTCTCTCTATGTCTACAGATGCCTCAAAAAGATATGAAAGAGGAGTCGACCCCAACGGATGTAGTACCGCCTTTTGGCGTATCATATCATTACTAGAGGATTTATGTGGAGGTATATTTTCATCACGAAAAATTGACGTATATCCAAGGAAAATTTCACCTCTTAAGTTACTTTTGAGACGTTCAGAACTCGATCTTGTCCTTGGAATATCAATTGAAACTGATTCTGTTAGTAAAATTTTAAATAATCTGGGAATTCAAAATTCATATAATAATGTTGAATGGTCTTGCACAATCCCAACATATAGACCAGATATTATTAGAGAAATAGATCTTATAGAAGAGGTAGCACGCATCAATGGTTATAATGTAATTCCATCTGACTATTCATTAAATGGTAGATTTAGATTTGAAAATCCTGATCCAGAAAAATACCTCATAGAAATTCGGCAGACACTAATTAGTTGTGGTTTTCATCAAATTTATTCCAATTCCCTCCAAAGTGAGAATCATGCAAAACTATCTGGTCACGAACCCATTAAAATGATGAATCCTCTAAATAAGGACATGGGTAATTTAAGAACATCATTAATACCTGGATTGATGAAGGCTGCAGATCTAAATATAAAACATTCTAACAGTGATCTACGAATTTTTGAACTTGGACATGTACATTTTAAAAATAATTCAGTTGCAAATGGGGTTGAAGAAAAAAAATATTTATCAGGTTTAGTCATTGGAGAGAAAAGGAACAACTCAGTCCATTCTGATATTATATTAGAAGACATTTTCTCAATTAAAGGATATCTTGAAACTCTCTTTATTAAAAAACTTTCGATGAGAATGGAATTTGAAAATATTGATAGAACATCGTTCTTTGACCTTTCAAGAACCCTTATTGTAAATCGACAAAATATTGGCCAATTTGGCCGAATTTCTACTGAATTGACTCGATCATTGGATTTGGATATAAAAGTCGCATATGGATTTGAAATAAATCTTGAGCCAATAAAAAACATGATTAATAGAAATAGAATTTTTACACCTATAGCACCTTATCCGAAAATATCAAGAGACATAAATCTGGTTATGGCTGAGGAACAAGAAGTAGGTGAGATACTTGAACTATTCCATAAAATTGGTAAAAAACTCATAGTAAATGCAAAACCTGTCAATATTTTCTTTGATACTGACTCTATTGGTAAAGGGAATAAAAGTGTCACGTTTAACATTACATTTCAAAGTTCCTCCAAAACACTTGAAGATAAGGATGTAAATCACGTTATTGATGAAATTATAATTATTGCCGATAAAGATTTTAATGCTAAATTAAGGGCATGAAAGAATTGAATTTATTAAATGAGTTGGAGCAGAAGATAAATCAAATGGTGGCGTCCTTAGAGAAGGAGAGAGAGCGTAATGCTGAATCTAAAAAATCAATCCAAGAGTCAATAAAACTGTCCGAAATAGAAGAAAAAGTAAAAAATGTAATTAATTTATTGGAGCAATTGGAGCAATCTTAAAATGGGTGACGAAAACAATACAGTTCAAATTTCAATATACGGTCAGGAATATTCTGTAAAGGCACCTGCAGATCCTGAATACATTAAAAAAATTGCGGCTTTTCTTGATGAAAAAATGAGAGAAGTTCAATCGGGATTTTCAACTACACAATCCTCAACACGTATTGCGATTTTAGCAGGCATGAACATTACTGATGAATTGTTTACTACACTAAAAAAGGATGGATCTGATGAAACAAATCAAAAAATTTCATCCTTGATTGAAATCATCGATAAAGCCTTATAATATATATACTCTTCTTTTATGAATAATCCACTTATTCTATCTGGAAAGGATGTAAGTAAACATATATATAATGGTCTTAGAAATAGAGTCACATTATTAAAAGAAAAAGGTGTAACACCCGGCCTTGCTGCAATATTAATTGGTGACGATCCAGCCTCTGTAATTTATATAAAATCAAAATCGAGGATATTTAATCAACTAAGTTTATTTGTTAAAACTTTTAAGCTCCCAAAAGATATAAGTCAAAATAATTTAATTAAATTAATCAATGATTTAAATGATGACACCACATTCCATGGTATTCTAGTTCAATTACCATTACCAAATCATATTAATTCTGATATAATTATAAATACTATCAAACCAGAAAAAGATGTAGATGCATTTCATCCAGAAAATGTTGGTTTATTAACCATAGGAAGACCTAGATATATACCATGTACACCAAAAGGAATAATGTGTCTTTTAGAATATTATAAAATCAATTTAAATGGGAAACATGTTGTAGTACTAGGTAGAAGCAATATAGTTGGTAGACCAATATCCATCTTAACAAGTTTGAAATCTCAATTTGCCAATGCAACTACGACGATATGTCATTCTGGAACAAAAAATATTGAAAAATATACCAAAAATGCCGATGTTATTATTGTTGCCTTAGGTGTCCCTGAATATTTAAAAAGAAATATGGTTAAAGATAATGTCATAATTATTGATGTAGGGATAAATAGGATAGATACGGATAATAAAAAAGGATATAAAATTGTTGGTGATATTTTATGGAAAGATTTTATGGATATTGCAAAAGCAGTCACACCCGTTCCAGGTGGCGTTGGACCAATGACCATAGCGATGTTAGCTGAGAATACAATAGAAGCTGCAGAAAATTATTGATCATATATCTCTGATTAATTATTCTAGGTAAGTAAGTTTACTTAATCTAAGAAAATACTATTTTTACAATATGTCTTCTAAAAAATCCTAGAAGAAACACTCTTTTTTATACATGGAAAATGATTGCAAAACATTGTGCGTGTCTCCTGTAATGTATAAATTAGATATAACAAAAAACCCCATAAAATCATGGGGTTTCTCGTCGGTGATTTGCTAATATGCGCCCGTAGCTCAGCTGGATAGAGCGTTGGATTCCGGTTCCAAAGGCCACAGGTTCAAATCCTGTCGGGCGTACAGTCAATCTTTTTTTAATTGATATGATTTACAAATATATAATTTTTATTTTTTTAAATTGTTCATTGATTTTTTCTTTTCCCTTAGATGAAGATGAAATTGAATTTTTCTATATTGCTCGTTATGGTGGAGATACAGCTAGTGTTTATCAATACCTCTCTGATGAGTTTATTTATGAGCATGCACCATATATCGGCTTAGGTATTGAAGTATATTATGTTGATGAAAGTTTAATAATAACAAATATTATTAATGATTCTTTACAAACTATACTCAATACAGGAGATAGAATCTATGAGCATAATGGAAATATCGTAGATTCATTAGGTTTGATTACATATGGTCATATCGGTGAAGAACAAAAATTAATTGTCACAAAACAAGGTGATAGTACCTTCCAAGAAGTAACTCTAAAACTGCAAAAATATCAATATACTCAAGGTATTGATTCTTTTCTAGAATCTATTTCAAATTACTCTAATATTTGGTATGAGTACGATATTATCATTCAAGAAATAATTTCAAAAAAGAATAGAATTATAGTTCATTATTCATGGGAAGGTTCAAAATCACCAAAAGGAAATATCTATACTTTCTCTGCAATTGAAATTTTACATATCAATAAAAAAACTAAATTGATTGAACGCGTAAAAGGTTTCTGGTCAGAAAAACAATTCAGAGATCAGTTCAAGTAGTCAGAAATTTCTTTTAACATGATTTCATGTATATGAGAATTAGTCACTAAAATATTATTTTTATATATATTATACTTTTCCCCTTTAATATCGGTCACTTTGCATCCAGATTCTTTTGCAATTAATACCCCAGCAGCTGTATCCCATGGTCTTAAACCATACTCCCAGAAAGCATCAACCTGGCCAGTAGCTACATGGCAAAGATCTATAGCAGCAGAACCAAGCCTACGCACACCTTGGGAAATATTAGTAAAGTGTTTAAATAATAACATGCCTCTCTCCCACATATCATCATGGTTATACCCAAAACCAGTAACAAAGAGAGAATCTTGAATAGAGTCTATTTTGGAACAGTTAATTTCTATTCCTTCACACCATGCACCTTTATTTACTATTGCAGAATATAACTTTTTATACGGCATTTCTACCACAACTCCTACATGTGGTTTATCTTGGTATAAAAGACCAATAGATACGGAGAAAGAAGGGTACCCATGGACAAAGTTTGTTGTACCATCAAGTGGGTCGATTACCCATAGATAATCTGAACCATTGATATTTTGCGATGATTCTTCAGCTAGAATATCATGATCTGGAAAATATAAATGAATAATAGATTTAATAATTTTTTCAGATTCAAGATCCGTTTTAGTTACTAAATCAGTAGCTCCTTTATGCTGAACTATATGGGGTGTATCTAATGAATTCATTATAATATCAGCAGCAGCTAATGCAGCTTCAACTGCAACATTTAATAGATGATCACTTTTTATATGGGACATGATTTTGTGAGAAATATTCTTTGGTCATCTTCTTCAATGCTCCAGTTAATAGAAGTATAGAAATAAGATTAGGAAAAGTCATTATACCCAAAGCTGCGTCGCCAAATGCCCAGATGGCTTCTAATTCTGCAATTCCACCAATAAATACAAATATAACATAAACCCAGAGATATGGCATGATAGCTTTTTCACCAAATAAATACACAGCCGCCCTATTTCCATAAAAAGACCAGGCTATTGCAGTTGATACGGCAAACAATAGAACTGACACTGTCACGATTTTATCACCATAATTAAATAAAAAAGATAATCCTTTTTTAAATGCAAATGATGTCAATAAACTACTATTCAATAATTCCCTACCCTGAAAATATCCAGAATCTAATGCAAGAGTAGCTTCTTCAAGAGTTGAAGCTGTAATTTTTACAAAAAATTCAGTATGCTGCCAAGCGCCTGTAGAAATAATGACTAACCCTGTCATTGTACATATAATAATTGTATCAATATAAGGACCTAACATAGCTACAGCACCTTCTCGAATAGGGTATTCAGTTTTTGCCGTAGAGTGGGCTATTGCAGCCGATCCTTGGCCTGCTTCATTTGAATAGAGTCCTCTTTTTATGCCCCATAGCATGGTCATTAAAATACCCCCACTAGTGCCTGCTATTGTAGCAGGTGGATTGAAGGCCATCGATATTATCATATATAGGCTATCGGTAATTTTATCAATATTCCAAATAATGATTAAACCTGCAGAAAAAACATATATCAAGGCCATAGCAGGCGCTAAATATCCTGTAACCTTTCCTATCCTAGTTATACCTCCAATAATAACCATTCCAACAATTAAGG
>CAZEER010000038.1:0-22859 GCA_964511215.1 uncultured bacterium
GGATAAAGAATTGCGTTTTGCTATTCGAGAAGGTGGTCACACTGTGGGAGCAGGTGTAGTAACGGATATTGCTGACTAAATAATTAATTATGGCTAATCAAAAAATTCGTATAAGCCTCCGGGCATATGATCATATTCTTTTGGATAAATCAACTGAAAAAATTGTTAAAACTGCAAAATCTACAGGAGCAATTATATCAGGACCAATTCCATTGCCATCGAAAAGATCTATTTACACAATTTTACGTTCGCCTCATGTTAATAAAAAATCACGCGAACAATTTCAGACAAAGATCCATAAGCGTTTAATTGATATATTAAACTCAACTCCAAAAACCGTTGAGTCATTGATGAAATTAGATTTACCTGCTGGTGTTGACATAGAGATTAAGGTCTAGAAAAATGAGAGGTTTGCTAGGAAAAAAAATAGGAATGACAAGGATATTTGATAGTAATGGTAATGTTGTACCTGTTACTGTTTTAAAGGCTGGTCCTTGTAGAGTGACTCAAATTAAAACATTAAAACACGATGGGTATGATGCAGTGCAAGTTGGTTATGGCAAAAAAAATAAAAAGCATTTAACGAAAGCGCTTAAGGGCCATTTTGATTTATCCGGAGGTGAACCTATGAAAATACTTGGTGAATTTGATAAAGTTCCGGGCTTTGAATACGTTTTAGGGCAGTTATTTAATGTAGGCCTTTTTAAAGAAGGAGATTATGTTAGAGTCTCAGGAGTTTCTAAGGGGAAGGGCTTTACAGGTGTTATCAAGAGACATAATTTTTCTAGGCAAAAGAAAACTCATGGAACGGGACATACTGAAAGGGCTCCAGGGTCTATTGGTCAAGCTTCTGATCCTTCAAGGGTTTTCCCGGGTATGAGAATGGCGGGGCATCATGGTAATAGTCGAGTTACCATTGATAATCTTGAGATTATGAAAATTGATAAAGAAAAAAATTATTTATTAGTAAAAGGTGCTGTTCCAGGTGCTAAAAATGGTACAGTTGTGATTACAAAATGAAACTAAATATTATAGATTTAAATGGCTCTGAAATTGGTGAATTAATGGCTGATAAATCTGTTTTTGGTGTTAAACCAAATCTCAGTGTTGTCCGTCAAGCCATATTGGCTGAAATGAATAATATGCGACAAGGTACACATTCAAGTAAGAATAGGGCTCTTGTCAATGGAGGCGGAAAAAAACCATGGAAACAAAAAGGTAGAGGTGTAGCAAGAGCGGGTACGATTCGATCTCCACTTTGGAAAGGTGGTGGGACAGTTTTTGGACCAAAGCCACATTCTTATAACCATAAAATATCAAAAAAAATTAGTAGATTAGCAAGGTGTTCTATATTATCAAGTAAGATTGAGATGGGGAATTTTATTGTTGTAAATAATTTTTCCATTGAAAGTAATAAAACATCTGATTTTGTCAAAATTTTAAGATCATTAGAATTACAAAATAAAAAAATAACCATACTGACTAGTGGCGGAAATGAGAATTTAGATAAAGCATCAAGAAATCTTAAAAATGTTTATATAGTAAATGCTGAAAACGTAAGCTCTTATGAACTTATTGATTGCGAAGTGGTCCTCATTGATCGAAAAAACTTTGAAACTTTAACAACTATACTTTCAAATTAAATTATGTATTCAAAAATTTTAATAAAGCCTGTTTTAACTGAGAAGATGGCTATACTTGAAGAACGAGAGAATAAATATGCGTTTTTTGTTTCCTCCAAATCTAATAAGACAGAAATTAAAAAAGCAGTTGAATTAAAATTTGATGTAAAGGTTTTGAAAATATCTACTATGAATAGATCTGGTAAAAATAAACAAATGACTGTACGAAGTGGTGGTAGGACAATTCGTACATCAGGACAGCGTTCTGGTTATAAAAAAGCAATTGTCACACTGCAAACTGGTCAAGTTATTGATATGTTGCAAGGTGAAAAAACGAGCTAATTATGGGAATAAAGCAATTGAAATCTATTACTCCGGGTTCGCGATTTGCTTCAAGATCAGATTTTTCAGAACTTTCTGTTAGAAAACCTGAGAAAAAACTAACCAATGCTCTTAGAAAGAGTGGAGGTAGAAATAATACTGGAAGAATTACTATCAGGAGAAGAGGGGGTGGTCATAAAAGACGTTATAGAATCATTGATTTTAAAAGAAATAAGATTGATATAATTGGTAAAGTTATGACTGTTGAATATGATCCTAATCGTTCTGCAAATATTTCATTAATCCAATATGTTGATGGAGAAAAAAGATATATACTAAGTCCTGATGGTCTAAGAATTGGTGATCCTATCATTTCTAGTAATAATGCACCACTTAAGGTGGGGAATTGTTTGCCCTTAAAAAATATTCCTGCAGGTATGGCTGTGCATAATATTGAATTTGAGCCTGGTAAGGGAGGGCAAATGGTTAGAGCTGCTGGAGCTTCCGCTCAGATTATGGCTCATGATGGAGGTATGTGTACATTGAAGCTTCCATCAGGTGAAATTCGTATGGTTAGAGAGAATTGTGTGGGTACTATAGGGCAAATTGGTAATAGAATCCATGAACAGATTGTGTCTGGTAAAGCGGGTAGGACTCGATGGTTAGGGCGCAGACCTAAGGTGAGAGGAGTTGCCATGAACCCAGTTGATCATCCTATGGGTGGTGGTGAAGGTAAGTCATCTGGAGGTCGACATCCAACTACTCCATGGGGTAAGCCTACAAAGGGTTACAAAACGCGAAAAAAAAATAAGAAGTCTGATAAAATGATTGTTAAGCGGAGGAAATAATTAATGGCACGTTCTTTAAAAAAGGGGCCATTTGTAGATGGAAAGCTTTTAAAAAAGATTCAGCAAATGAATGAATCGGGTAAAAAGAAAGTAATAAAAACTTGGTCGCGTAAATCTATGATTACTCCAGATTTGGTTGGTCATACCTTAGCTGTTCATAATGGTAATAAATTTATACCCGTTTTTATTTATGAAAACATGGTTGGACATAAATTGGGTGAATTCTCACCTACGAGAACTTTTAGAATGCACTCTGGAGATAGGAAAAACTAATGGAATCAAGAGCAATAGCAAAGCATATCCATCAATCGCCTTTTAAAATAAGAAAAACATTAAATAGTGTTCGTGGGTTAAAAGTAGATGATGCATTAAACAAATTGCATTTTTCACCAGAAAAAGCGGCGAAAGTTATAGAAAAAACGCTAAGATCTGCAGTCTCAAATATGTTGAACCTTAATAAAGAATTAAATATTGGACCAGAAAGCTTAGAAATTAAATGTGCTTTTGTTGATGGAGGGCCAGTGATGAAAAGGTTCCGTGCTGCTTCAATGGGTCGTGCGTCACGATTAAGAAGACCTACAAGTCATTTAACAATAGTAATCACAGATGAGAAATAAAGGGTAGTAAATTGGGTCAAAAAACACATCCTATAGGGTATAGAATGAGTGTAAATAAAAAATGGCACTCAAATTGGTTTGCGCCAAAAAATAATTTTGCAAATGACCTTAAAGAAGATTTGCAAATTCGTAAATATATTTTGCATAGGTTACCAAATGCAGGTATAGCAAAAGTAGAAATAGCGCGTTCATCTAAAAAAGTTACAATCACGATCTTTACAGCTCGCCCAGGAATTGTAATTGGTAGAGGAGGAGAAGAAGTTAATCAGTTGAAAAAAGAATTACGGCAGTTGACAGGTAAAAAAGATGCGCAAATAAATATATCAGAAATTAAACGCCCAGAATTAGATGCAGCATTAGTAGGTGCTAATATTGCCCATCAATTAAGAAAAAAGATCTCGTATAGGCGTGTTGTTAATAAAACAATACAATCTACAATGAGGATGGGGGCTGAGGGTATTAGGATTAATGTGGCTGGTAGACTTGGTGGTGTAGAAATAGCGCGTAGTGAGAAATTTTCTGATGGGAGTGTTCCTTTGCATACGCTACGAGCTGATATAGATTATGCACTAACAGAAGCAAATACTCAATATGGCATTATAGGTATAAAAGTTTGGATATGTAATGGACAATATAGTCGAAGGTAAATTATAAATGTTAGAACCTAAAAAAGTTAAATTTAGGAGGGTACATAGAGGTAACAGGCGTGGTATGGCGATGCGTGGTAATAAAGTTTCCTTTGGTAGTTATGGTTTAAAAGCCATTGAACCTGGATGGATTACTGCTAGGCAAATTGAGGCATCGAGGATTGTAATATCACGTATAGTAAGAAAAATTGGAAAAATGTGGATAAGAATATTTCCTGATAAACCTGTTACAGCACGTCCTGCTGAAACAAGGATGGGTAAAGGAAAAGGAGCTCTTGATCATTGGGTTGCGGTAGTTAAACCTGGCAGAGTCTTATTTGAAATAGATGGTGTAACAAGAGAAGAGGCAGAACAAGCTTTCAGAGATGCAGGGCATAAACTTCCGATGAAGACTAAAGTTGTTGAGAGAAGGAATTTTTAATGAAATCTGTTAAATTACGTGATATGAATAAAATTGAATTAGAGACTAGACTAAATGAGAATTTGGAAGCCCTACAAAATCTTAAATTTCAAAAAGCTCTCCAACAATTAGAAAATTCTAAAATGATACCTAATACAAAAAAAGAAATTGCTCAATTGAAAACTATTTTAAATGAATTTAAACTTGGAATTCGAAAAGAAGAGGACTCCAAATAGTGAAATTAAAAAGAAAACGACAATCCCTCACTGGTGAGGTTATAAGTTGTAAAATGGAAAAAACAGTGAGAGTTCGTGTTGTTAGAGAAATACCGCATCCGATTTATAGAAAAAGAGTGAAGCGTTATAAAAATTATTTAGCCCATGTTGCATCTGTGGTTCCTAATAAAGGAGATATAGTGAAAATTTTTTCGACTCGTCCTATTAGTAAAAATAAAAGATGGCAGGTAAGTCAAATCCTAAGAAAATCTATTAAATTAGGTGTAGAATAATGATACAGCAAGAAACTAGGCTGAAGGTAGCTGATAACACTGGTGCAAAAGAAATTTTATGTTTTAAAGTTCTAGGAGGATCTCGAAGAAAATATGCAAGTATTGGAGATTTGGTAGTTATTACAGTAAAAAAAGCTATACCTGGTGGGATGGTTAAAAAAGGTGAAGTTCATAGAGCAGTTGTTGTTCGTACTAAAAAAGAAATTAACCGTAAAGATGGAAGCTTAATTCGTTTTGATGAAAATGCAGCCGTACTTTTGGATAACGCGGGTGAACCACGTGGAACCCGTATTTTTGGTCCCGTAGCTCGTGAACTAAGGGAGAGTGGATATATGCGAATAGTTTCAATGGCTCCGGAGGTACTTTAGATGCATATAAAAAAAGGAATGACAGTTAAGGTAATTAGTGGAAACCATAAAGGTATGAATGGGAAAGTATTGAATGTTTTTCCTAAAAAAAGAATGGCTATTATTGAAGGGGTTAATTTTCGAAAACGTGCAACGCGGCCAACTCAAGAAAATCAATCTGGGGGATTCGTTGAGAGAGAAGCTCCTATTCATATTTCTAATATGATGGCGTTTTATGGTGGTAATGCTGCACGTGTTGGTTATAAAAAACTGAGTGATGGTAGGAAGGTTAGACTATCAAAAAAGACGAATGAAGAAATTGATGTTTAATATATGAGTGCTGCCAAAACAACTAAAAAGTCATCAAATGATAAAGCTGCGAATCAGCTTCAAGATTATGTCCCAGCATTACGTGTATTATATAATAATGAAATAATTCCACTAATGTTAAAGCGGTTTAAGTATGCAAATATAATGGAAGTTCCTAGATTAAAAAGTATTTCTCTCAATATGGGATTGGGTGATGCTAAAAACAACTCTAAAGGTTTAGAAAGTGCGATAGAAGAATTAACTCTTATATCAGGGCAAAAACCTATTGTTACTAAAGCGAAAAAGGATATTTCAAACTTTAAAATACGTAAAGGATGGCCAGTTGGTTGTAAAGTGACTCTTAGGGCAGATCATATGTATGAATTTTTAGAAAGATTGATTTCAGTTGCTCTCCCAAGGACACGTGATTTTAGAGGGTTATCTTTTAAATCATTTGATGGACGTGGCAATTATAATTTTGGTGTAAAAGAGCAGATTATATTTACTGAAATAGATTATGATAAAATTCAATCTATAAAAGGAATGAATATTACCATTGTAACTTCGGCGAAAAAAGATAGTCATGCTCATGAGTTACTTAAATTATTTGGACTTCCCCTAAGAGAAAAACCTGTTAAAACGGATATAGAAGAGGCGGCATAATGGCTAAAAAATCTCAGATTCAAAAATCAAAACGTAAAGCAAAGTTTTCTACAAGAGAAAAAAATAGATGTTTTAAATGTGGACGTCCTCATGCCTATCTTAGGCGATTTGGACTATGTCGCATTTGTTTTAGGGAAATGGCTCTTAAGGGCGAGATTCCAGGTGTTACAAAAGCGAGTTGGTAGGGTAATTATATGGCTATGACAGATCCAATTTCAGATTTTTTAACACGCATTCGTAATGGGTTTTCAGCAAAAAAACGTTGGGTAGATATCCCAGGTAGTAAAATGAAAAAACGAATTGCACTTGTGTTAAAAGAAGAAAATTACATTGACGACTTTTTCTTTATAACTGATAAAAATAAAGAGACAATCAGAATATTCTTGAAGTATGATTATAATGGACGACCTGTTATTGAAAATATTAAGCGCATAAGCCGTCCAGGTCTAAGAGTGTATGTTGCTGCTGGTAAAACTCCCCGTGTACTTGATGGTCTTGGTATTTCAATTTTATCTACTTCAAAAGGTGTGGTGTCCCATAAAATGGCTAATAAATTGAATTTGGGTGGTGAATTAATCTGTGAGGTTTATTAGAAATAATGTCTAGAATTGGAAAAAATCCTATACCATTACCCGATAATGTTAATGTAAAAATTGATAATAACATAGTATCAGTTAATGGACCAAAAGGTACTCTTAAATTTCAAAGTAAAGAGTATTTGAAAATTTATGAATCAGATGGATTTATTAATGTAAATCGTAAATCTGATGATAAAGAACAAAAAGCTATGCATGGTACCACAAGGCAAATGATCAATAACATGGTTTTAGGAGTATCAGAGGGATTTTCTAAAGAATTGGAAATAATTGGTGTGGGTTATCAAGCGCAAGTCCAAGGTAATCGTTTGCAATTGCAATTGGGTTATTCACATGACATTTATTTTGACATGCCCAAAAATATTTCATTAACAGCTAATAGAACTGAGATAAAAGTTGAAGGTATAGATAAACAATTAGTGGGTGCTGTAGCTGCAAAGATTCGTTCATTTAGGTTGCCTGAGCCATATAAAGGTAAAGGTGTTAGATATAAAGGTGAATATGTTCGTTCAAAACAAGGTAAAACGGTAGGTGCAAAGTAAGTATTATGGCTAATTATCGTTCAGATGTTCTTAGAAAAGAAAGAAGGCGAAATAGAAGTAAAAAAACTTCGAGATATCATTCAAAGTTTCCGAGACTCGTTATTTATCGTAGTTTAAGACATTTTGAAGCCCAAATTATAGATGACTTTAATAGTAGGACAATAATTTCAGTTTCTTCAAGAGATAAAAGTATAAAAACTTTAATTAGTAAAATAAAAAATAAAACAGAAATCAGTCGAGTGGTGGGTGAAGCATTGGCAAAAAAAGCAAAACAAAAGAAGCTTGGTCCTGTTGTTTTAGATAGAAATGGTTATCCATATCATGGACGAGTAAAGGCTTTCGCTGATGCTGCGCGTGGCAAAGGCTTACAATTATAAAGGTATTTGATTTGAGTATTATAAATCCAGCTGAACTTGATCTGAGAGAAGAATCTGTAGTGAAAATTAATCGAACTGCAAAAGTTACTTCACGTGGCAAAAGATTTAGGTTTTCAGCGTTAGTTGTGGTAGGTGATGGAAAAGGTCACATTGGTGTTGGTCTTGGTAAATCAAATGAAGTAATCTCATCCATACAGAAAGGAAAAGAGATTGCGAAGAGAAATATTTGTAAAGTTTCAGTTATAAATGGGACTATTCCCCATAAAATAATTGGGAAACATGGCGCAAGTCGGGTCTTACTTAAACCTGCTTCACCAGGGACTGGCATTATTGCTGGTGCAGCTGTTAGAGCAGTTATGGAGCAAGCTGGAATCCATAATATACTGACAAAGCGTCAAGGGTCAAAAAATGTAATAAATTTAGTCCATGCGACTATGGATGCATTATTGAATGCCAAAGATGCCGTTGCAATTGCAAATAAACGTGGTATTACAATCAAACAGGTGTTTGAATAATGGCAAAGTCTAATGTCAAAAAAAAATTGCGTATTACACAAATAAAAAGTGGAATAGGCTATAAGCCAAAGGCAAAAGCTACTTTGCGGGCTTTAGGTTTAAAAAAAATGCATCAAACTGTTGAACATATTGATTGTTCTGTAATCCGTGGTATGGTGAATGTTATTCCTTACTTACTTAAAGTAGAAAAATTATGAAGCTAGATGATTTAAAACCTAGAATCGGCTCTACTAAAAAATCTAAGAGGCGAGGGAGAGGGCACGGATCGGGTCTTGGAAAATCTGCAGGTCGTGGTGATAAGGGGGCCGGGCAACGTTCTGGTTTCAAGCATCGTCCATGGTTTGAAGGTGGTCAGATGCCACTAGCAAGAAGGTTGCCTAAGCGAGGATTTAAAAATAAATTTAAAAAAGAATTTCAAATAGTTAATTTAGAAAAAATTCAAAATCTCAATCTCGATACTATTAATGTAGAAATACTTGCTCAAAATGGTTTGATACGTTCAGCATTAAAACCAGTTAAAATCCTTGGTTCTGGTGATATTAAGTCAAAATTAAATATTACTGCTACTGAATTTAGTCAGACTGCAAAAGCAAAAATTGAAAAATCAGGTGGAAAGGCGATCGAGCAATGATTGATAAAATTAAAAGTATTTTTATTATTCCTGAACTTCGTGATAGAATTATCTTTACTGTTGGAATATTGGTTATTGTGCGAATTGGTGCTCATATACCAATACCGGGCGTTGACGGTGAAGCATTGACAGAAGCTTTCAGTCAGTTTCAAACGGGCCTGTTTGGTTTGTTCAATACTTTTGTTGGGGGTGCATTTGAAAAAGCTTCCTTGTTTTCATTAGGGATTATGCCCTATATCTCATCTTCTATTATTATCCAGTTAATGGGTTCAGTTATCCCTTATTTTCAAAGGTTGCAAAAAGAAGGTGAGGCAGGAAGAAAAAAAATTAATCAAATTACTAGATATGGAACAGTGCTTTTGTCATCAATGCAGTCCTATGGTGTTGTAGCAGTCTTTCTTCCGAGTTTAACATCAAATGGACAATCTGTAGTTATTAATCCTGGATGGATGTTTACTTTTACTGGCATGATAAGTATGGTTACGGGTACTTTATTTCTTATGTGGCTTGGGGAGCGTATTACAGAAAGAGGTATTGGAAATGGTATTTCACTCATAATTATGGTAGGTATCGTAGCAGCATTTCCAAATGTTATATTAAATGAAATTACACTTATACAAGAAAATGTTAGAGGTTTACTATCTGAATTTATTTTAATGGGTGTGATGTTCTTAATTATTTGTTTTGTTGTTCTTCTAACGCAAGGTACTAGAAAAATTCCTGTACAATATGCAAAAAGAGTTGTAGGTAGAAAAGTCTATGGAGGCCAGAATACGCATATACCAATGAGGGTTAATACAGCAGGAGTGATGCCGATTATATTTGCGCAGTCAATAATGTTTATTCCTAGTACTGTTTCTACTTTTTTGGGTGATAGCGAATTTGCTAGAACACTAATGCAATGGTTTTCATTTGATCATCCTTTCTATTGGGTCGTTTTTGGTATTATGATCATATTTTTCACTTATTTTTATACAGCTATTGCTTTTGATCCAGTTCAAGTTTCATCTACTATGAAACAACAAGGTGGTTTTATACCTGGTGTACGACCTGGTAAAAAAACTGCAGAATATATTGATAATATATTAACTCGGGTCACACTACCAGGATCTATTGCATTGGCCTTTGTTGCGATCTTCCCTTATATCCTAATGAAATTAATGGATATTAATTATGATCTGGCTTCATTTTTTGGTGGAACAAGTTTATTAATTATAGTAGGTGTAGCATTGGATACCTTACAGCAGGTAGAGTCTCATTTGATGATGCGTCATTATGATGGGTTTTTAACTAAAGGTAAAATTAGAGGAAGAAGGCGAATGTGATGGTACATACTAGATCAAATAAAGAGATTGAAAAAATTACACGAAGTTGTCAAATTGTTGCAGATACACTTGTTATGCTAGAGCCATATATTATTGAAGGTGTCTATGTATCAGATTTAGATCAGATGGCTGAAGAATATATCATTTCACGTGGTGCTAGACCTGCATTTAAAGGATATATGGGTTACCCTGCAACATTATGTGTTTCAATTGATAATGCAGTTGTCCATGGCATTCCTGGGAAAGGTCAACTTAAAGGTGGTGAGATAGTTGGTATTGATTGTGGTGCAGAACTTGATGGATATTATGGTGATCACGCCAAGTCTTTTCCAGTGGGTTCAATTGACCCCTTAAAACAAAAGTTATTAGATGTAACGAGGGAATCATTAGAAAAGGGTATATCTCAAGCAGTACCCGGAAATTTTGTAGGTGATATAGGCAATGCGGTACAAAGTCATGCTGAAAATAATGGATTTTCTGTGGTTAGAGAGTTAGTGGGACATGGGATTGGTACACAACTTCATGAAGAACCACAGATACCTAATTTTGGAAAGGCAAAACAAGGCCCTCCTTTACAAGCAGGTATGTGTATAGCGATTGAACCTATGATTAATGCAGGACGAAAGGAAGTTTTTACGGCACCAGATGGTTGGACGATCCTGACGCGTGATGGGCAAGTATCTGCGCATTTTGAGCATACCATTGCTATTACAAATAATGGACCTAAAATTTTGAGTTTAGCATCAAATGGCTAAAGAACAACCAATAACTATTGATGGTATTATTAAAGAAACCTTGCCAAGTGCAATGTTTAGAGTTGAAGTTGAAATTGGAGGGGAATCCCATGAAGTATTAGCTCATGTTAGTGGGAAAATGAGAATGCATTTCATAAAAATTTTACCAGGAGATGTTGTTACTTTGGAGATTTCCCCCTATGATCTTACCAGAGGAAGGATTACTTATAGGCAAAAATAAAATATGAAAGTCAGACCATCAGTAAAAAAAATATGTAACAAATGCAAGGTTATCAAACGAAAGGGTGTTCTCCTTGTGATTTGTGAGAACCCAAAACATAAACAACGTCAAGGTTGAGATTAAAATGGCACGTATAGTCGGTGTAGATATACCAAGAAATAAAAAAGTTGCTTTTTCTTTAAGATATATCCATGGCATAGGATTATCTACAGCAAAAAAACTTTGTATGGATGCAAAGGTTAATCCTGATATTAGAGTACAGGATTTGTCTGAGGAGCAAATAGTTTCTATAAGAAATTCAATTTCTAAACTTGGGTTGCAAGTTGAAGGAGAATTGAGATCCGATGTTGCGATGAATATCAAAAGATTAAAAGATATTGCTACTTATAGAGGATTGAGACACAGACGAGGCTTACCTGTTAATGGGCAAAGAACGAAAACCAATGCCAGAACACGTAAAGGGAAAAAGAGAACAATTGGTTTAGGAAAAGGTTAATTATTTTTTAATACTAAGAGAGGATAATTTGGCAGATAATAAATCTAAGAAAAAGAAGAAAAAAAAATTTGATTCCCATGGGGTAGCACATATTAAATCAACATTTAATAACACTCATGTTACTCTTTCGGATAAATACGGGAATGTTATTATATGGGAAAAAGCAGGCACATCTGGATTTAAAGGATCTAGAAAGAGTACTGCATACGCCGCTACAATGGCTGCAGATAAAGCTGCTAAAGCTGCTATATCAATGGGTTTATCCAGTATAGAAGTGGAAGTAAAAGGTCCTGGGTCAGGTAGGGAATCAGCAATACGTGCGTTGGCAGTTGCAGGTCTGCAAATCACTAGTATAAAAGATGTGACACCATTACCGCATAATGGTTGTCGTCCACCAAAAAGAAGAAGAGTATAATCCATATGGCAAAATCAACATCAACAAAAGGGAAGCTGGTTAGAAAGTTTGGTGAAAATATTTTTGGAAATCCTAAATATGATCGCCTTCTTAATAGAAAGCCATATACTCCAGGACAACATGGACAATCTCGAAGAGGAAAACTGTCAAATTATGGTATTCAGTTGAAAGAAAAACAGAAAATAAAATTTATGTATGGTCTTTTAGAGAAACAGTTTCGTTTAACATTTAATCGTGCTGAAAAAATGAAAGGTGAAACGGGCCCTAATATGCTTAAAATACTTGAAAGTCGTTTAGATAATGTTGTGTTTCGGTTAGGGTTTGCTGCATCACGTCCAGCAGCTAGGCAACTTGTTAATCATAAACATTTTCTCGTAAATAATAAAACAGTGAATATCCCCTCATATACTGTTTCTCCAGGAGATTTGATTGAGGTGCGTGAAAAAAGTAAGAAAATGGATGTTATACTTGATTCCATGAAACGTATCAAAGGCGATATTGATTTATCTTGGCTTAGTATTGATAAAGCAAAAATGAGAGGGACATTTATCACTGTTCCAGAGCGTGATGAAATGCAACTGACTGTAAATGAGCAGTTAGTTGTTGAACTTTATTCAAAATAATTTAAATAGGAAAAATACTCAATGGCTAATAAAGTACTTGAATTACAAATCGATTCAAATGACCAGTCTCAATCTGGTAATATAGGCACCTTTCAATTACAACCTCTTGAGCGTGGTTATGGCACAACCATTGGTAATGCTATGCGCAGAGTACTTCTAACAAGTATTCCAGGTGCAGCAATTACGCATGTAAAAATTGAAGGTGTACAACATGAATTCTCAACAATAAAAGGTGTGAAAGAGGATGTCGCTGATATTATAATGAATTTAAAAAAAGTCAGATTCAAATTAATGGATAATGACCCAGACAAAATAGAACTTTCAATGAAAGGAAAGAAGATTTTTACTGCTCAAGATATACAAGATGCTAGTGATCAATTTGAAATCCTGAATGCTGATGAATATATTACTGAAATAAACTCAAAAGGTAAGTTAGACATAGAACTTCGAATTGGTATAGGTAAAGGATATGTTCCCTCTGAAGAAAATGATAAACCTAATTTACCTGTTAGCACATTGTCAATTGATAGTATTTTTAATCCAGTTATAAAGTCATCTTTTAATGTACAGCCTGTCCCAGGTGCAAAAGATCCTATTGAAATCTTAAATATGGAAATTACAACAGATGGATCGATTACAGCAAAAGATGCAGTTTCTTATGCTGCAACATATTTACGGGATCATTTAAAATTTATTGAAGCTATCTCTAATCCAAGTGTATTAGAGATATCAGATGGTTTGTCAGATGAAACTATAGCACTTCGTAAATTACTTACTCAAACCATTGATGAAATGGAATTATCTGTAAGAAGTTATAATTGCCTGCAAGCCGCTGGGATAAAATACATTCATGAGTTAGTTAGTAAGGAAGAGAACCAAATGTTGAAATACAAAAATTTTGGTCGTAAGTCACTAACTGAGTTAGTGGAAAAACTTGATACAATGGGTTTGCACTTTGGTATGCAAGTAGAAAAAATTATGGCTGAAGAAGGATAAGAAATGCGTCATAAAAAATCTGGCAGAAAACTTGGTCGTAAGACAGCCCATAGAAAGGCATTAATGTCTAACTTAGCATCTGCTTTAATCACGCATAAAAGGATTAAAACAACTGATGCCAAGGCAAAAGAGTTACGAAAGTTCATTGAACCTCTTATCACTTTTGCAAAGAAAGGTGACCTTCATTCAAGACGTCAGGTACTTAGGAAAATTAGGCACAAAAAAATTGTGAAAGAATTATTTGAAAATGTAGCACCCGTATTTTTAGAACGTAATGGTGGATATACTCGAATTACAAAGCTTGGTTTTAGGGACAATGATTGTGCTCCATTATCAATGATTGAATTTACTGATATGATAAATGAATTTACTGAGAGCAATGAAACTTAAGAGTAGTAGAAGTACTTATAAATTGCTTAAGATAAAAAATAAAAAAAGAAGGGCAGCTGTTGTTGCCCTTCTTTTTTTTATTAATTTTCAATTATTTTGTCAATCTTTTGATAATCGTGCTTTATGGATAGTAAGAGACCATATACTGTCAGCTAAATCAATTGATCAAATATTAATTTTTGCAGAAAAGAATAATTATAATCATCTTTTTGTTCAAATTAGAGGAAGGGGCGATGCCTATTATTCATCAAAACTGGTGCCTAGGTCTCATTTGCTGAAAGATAAAAGTTTTGATCCACTTGAATATATTCTTAAAAAAACCAGAAATACTCCCAACCTGAAAGTTCATGCTTGGATGAATGTTTATTATCTTTGGTCATCTTTTCAAAAACCTTTTCAAAATGACCATATTTTACTTAATCACCCAGAGTGGGTAGATACAAAAAAACCAGATCCTATTGATGTATTACAGATGTTAAAGAAGATGGAAAAAGATAGGAAAGTCAATGGTGAAGGATTTTATCTTGCTCCAACTCACCCTGAAGTTGATGCTCATCTCCAAAACGTAGTAACAGAAATATTGCAAAACTATAGCTTGGATGGTATTCATTTCGATTATATTCGCTATCATGCTAACGGTTGGGGTTTGAATCCTACTGGACTAAAGTTTTTTTTGAATTATTCAAGTGGTGGTATACCTGGAATACCATCTATAAAAGTTCAGGAGAAACCTACCTTTGAGCAATTTAAAAGAAAAGCAATTACGAATTTTCTAAAACAATCATCAATGCGGATTAGAGCCTATCAACCAAAATGTATTATATCAGCAGCTGTAAAACCTAATCTGCATGAGGCTCGTAATTCTTTTGGCCAGGAATGGGATGTTTGGTTAGAAAATGGTTATGTTGATTGGGCAGTACCTATGAATTATACTTCAAACAATAGTCTTTTTAAAAAAAATATCAACACTATTAAAGATAATATTTCTGAAAAATATTTTAATCAGATCATAATGGGTATAGGTGCATATAATCAGGATCCTAAATCAGCAGGTCAGAAAATATATACATCTAGCAAAAATCAATTTGGTGGAATTAGTATATTTTCCTATACTGTTTTTAAAGATGAGCCATCTTATGCGAAACAATTAATAAAATATTTAAAATAGGTTCAAAAATAAACATGAAGCGAGTTATACATCCACCAATTGGGAAAAAAATAGTTTGTAATAATTGGCAAATTGAAGCGGCATACAGGATGATTCAACATAATTTAGATCCGAATGTTGCAGAAATACCTGATGAGCTAATTGTTTATGGAGGGAAAGGAAAAGCTGCTCGAAACTGGGACTGTTATGATGCAATTTTGAAAACTTTAGCACGTCTTAAACCTGATGAAACCTTATTAATACAATCTGGTAAACCTGTAGGAGTTGCGAAAACACATCTTTATTCTCCTAGAGTACTAATTGCAAATTCTAATTTAGTCCCTAATTGGGCAACGTGGGATCATTTTAATTATATGGAGAAAGAGGGTCTAACAATGTTTGGCCAAATGACTGCAGGTAGTTGGATCTATATAGGAACACAAGGCATACTACAAGGCACTTATGAAACCTTTATTGCTGCAGCAAAAAAACATTGGAATTCTGAATCTTTAATTGGGAAATTGGTATTAACTGCTGGATTAGGTGGTATGGGTGGAGCACAACCTTTAGCTGTTACAATGGCGGGAGGTGTTGCAATATGTATTGAAATTGATTCTAATAGAATACAAAGAAGATTAGAGACAAAGTACCTAGATGAATGTACAGATTCGATTGATAATGCTATTGAGATTGCTCAAACTGCACTTGAAAATAAAAAACCTCTTTCAATAGGATTATTGGGAAATGCCGCCGACTTGATACCAGAATTTTCGAATAGAGGCATTATTCCAGATATTGTTACTGATCAAACATCCGCTCACGATGAATTAATTGGATATATTCCGAATAATTATTCATATGAAGAAGCATTATCTCTCCGGAAAACAAATCCAAAACAATATATAAATGAATCGATTCGTTCTATGGGGGAGCATGTTGAAGGAATGATCAAATTGCAGAATATGGGTTCTATTGCATTTGATTATGGGAATAATATACGTGCGCAAGCACAAAAAGCAGGCGTTGGAAATGGTTTCAATTTTCCAGGATTTGTTCCAGCTTATATAAGACCTCTTTTTTGTGAAGGTAAGGGTCCATTTAGATGGGTAGCATTATCAGGGGATCCCGAAGATATATGGAAAACAGATCAAAAGATTATGGAAATGTTTTCATCAAATATTTCTCTATGTAATTGGATTAGAATGGCAAAGGAAAAAGTACAGTTTCAAGGCTTACCCGCAAGAATTTGTTGGTTAGGCTATGGTGAGAGAGCAGAATTTGGTCTAGCTTTAAATAAGATGGTACGTTCAGGTGAAGTATCTGCTCCTATTGTGATTGGGCGAGATCATTTAGATTGTGGTTCAGTTGCTTCTCCAAACAGAGAAACTGAATCAATGAAAGATGGTAGTGATGCTATCGCAGATTGGCCTATTTTAAATGCACTACTTAATACAGCTAGTGGCGCTTCATGGGTTTCTTTTCACCATGGAGGTGGTGTTGGAATAGGTTATTCCTTACATGCTGGGCAGGTCATTGTTGCAGATGGTACAAAAGATATGGATAAAAGATTATACACCGTATTAACAAATGATCCTGGTATGGGGATTTATCGTCATGCTGATGCTGGATATGAAGATGCTATAGAAAATGCACAAAAATGGGATGTAGATATTCCAATGATAGGGTAATATTAGTTTGACATGTCTTCAATAAAATTATTTAATATAGGACAACTTGCAACATATAACTCTGAAGAGAGTAAGATGCTGAAGAAAGAAAATATGGAAATAGTAATTGAAGATGGTAAAATTTTAAAAGTCGGGACTAATTTAAATAATGCAGATGTAGCATTTGATTGTAATAATATGCTGGTGACTCCCGGTTTTGTTGACTCGCATACCCACCCTATTTTTTTAAATTATAGAGAAGATGAATTTTGTTTAAGGCTTCAAGGAAAAACATATGAAGATATTGCTAATGCTGGAGGTGGAATATTAAAAAGTATCAAAGATGTTAGGCGTGCGAGTAAAAGTGAATTAATTGCAAGAGTAAAAAAGCGGATGGATAATTTCTTAAAATTAGGTACAACCACAGTGGAATGTAAAAGTGGATATGGCTTAAGTACAGCATCTGAACTAAAGTCACTTAGTGTTTTACATGAGGTAAATAATACACATGAAATTGATATAATACCTACTTTTATGGGTGCTCATGCCTTTCCAAGTGAATATCAAAAAGATAAAGATGGTTACGTTGATTTAATTTGTAATGAAATGATTCCTCAAGTAGAAAAACAAGGAATTGCAAAGTTTAATGATGTATTTTGTGAAAATGGATATTTTAATATTGAACAGACAAAAAGAATACTTGAAAAAGGTATAAAACATGGGCTCCATCCTAGAATGCATGCAGATGAATTTGAGGATTCAGATGCTGCAAAATTAGCTGGCCAATTAAATGTAATCAGTGCAGATCATTTGATGGCGATCAATAAGGAAGGTATGAAATCGATGGTTGAAAATAATGTGATAGCCACCTTACTACCTGGAACTACCTTTTTTCTGGGAAAAATAAAGTATGCACCATATCAAAAAATGAAAAATGTAGGTTTAGAAATAGCATTGGCGACTGATTTTAATCCAGGTAGTTGTAATATTCAATCTATCCCATTTATAATTACGTTATCTTGTATTTATTTAAAAATGAATATTTTGGATGCAATCAAAGCATCTACATATACTGCTGCAAAATCGCTAATGGTTGAAAATAATACTGGATCTATTGAGAAAGGAAAGAATGCTGATATTATAGTATGGAAAATTCAAAGAGTTGAGCAAATTCCCTATTTCTTTACAGGTAATCCTATTCAGTCAGTATTTAAAAATGGTAAATCTGTATTTACCGCTTGATTTACCTTCAACATACAATGTAAAATCACGTCGTAAATTTCTTGTATAACAATGCAATCTAATAGATCCTTTTCGATACTTTTCTTGGCCATTATTTTAAATATTAGTGGAGTATATGCAAATTATGCATTTAAGAAAAAAGTTAAAGATGTTTGCAAATCGTATCGTATTCCCATAGAATCGTCTCAACTCACACTTGGACCGAATGAAGTTGCAATAAATATGGAAAGTGGCAGAAATAATTTTGAAATGTTTATGCTTGTGGGATTTGCTTCTTTGGGGCAGGCTATTGCGCATCAAAAAGAAATGGGTTTATCTAATGCATATACGCCCGGTAGTATTCTTGTGAGTGTTGCTGTGCCTATCTCAAAAGGTGAATCAAATATGTTTATAGCCAGATGTTCTGGAGAAATGGCAATATCATTAGCTAATGGCCAAATAGATTCTTCGAATTTTATGCAAGAAATAATGAAAAGTATGGAAATACAATAAGGAGTCAAAATGCTTCAAGATCCTAATTCACTTATGGGGCTATTAACGCAATATGCTCGTGCTGTTGGTTGGTCTATAACTGCTGCAGTCGGTTTCGCTTTTGGAATCGGAATTGCGTTAAAAGTGTTTGATATGTTATCAACTGATATTGACGAATGGGAAGAAATTAAAAAAGGAAACATGGGTGTTTCTTTAATTTTTATTTCCCTAATTGTTATGGTTGGACTATTAGTATATAAAGTGATTTAATCTCAATTACTATGATAGCCTAAATATTTTTTCTAGATATAATAGATCTTCATTGTAAAATACTGAAGGCTACTCTGAAAAAATGTTAATAATTCCTAGAACTATCACCCTCTTAATTACTGGATCAATGGTTTCATACCGTATATTAGGATTGGGTAAAATATAGTTCTGGAGCAAGGTTGCAAATTGATTCTAAAAAGTTTTTTTTGTGATCCTTTATTTTTTCTATTTAGAAAAAATAAAAACATATATACAAAATAATTGGTGCTAATAGTGTCGTAATTAGATTTACCATGTCATTATTTACCCAGCTAATTCCCGAGATTAGTATTGCATTATTTCGATAAGATTCAATTATTTCGCCAGTTTTTTCCTCATATTTTGCTTGTATTGTAGCCCCCATTATAGAATCAAATATAGAGGATAAAAATCCACACAATATAATTCCATATAAAATAATACTTTTGGTGGGTACCAGAAGCCAAGTGAAAAAGCCAATAATACATGATCCCAGTAGTGATCCTATGGTACCAATTCTAGTTATTCCCCCAGAAGATCCTTGAGTAACAGGAAGATGAGACACTATTGATATGGGTCTTTTTTTTGAAAGTTTACCAAATTCTGTTCCCCATGTATCTGACATAGCAGCCGCAATTGATGAAAAAAAGAGAAACTTATTAATAGGATTTGGATGTAAATAATCAAATATACAAATTAGTAATGCGACTCCACCATTAGCATAGACCTGAATAATATTTCTTGCTAAATCTGTAGTTTTATAAGATGATAAATTCTTTAAAATTATTCCTAAAAGCGAGCTGAATAAAAAAAATACAGCTATAATGCATAGATAAGTTGAGGAACCAATTAAGGTAATAATGACTCCCATAATGAAAGCACCAATAAAACCGCTAATCGATAAAGCATTAATTTTATATGCCAGTCCAAGTATGATCAAGATGAGTAGGAGAATTGCAAGTGTAATTAATCCATTACTACTATCTAAATTATTAATTAGCTCAGAATAAGAAATCATAAAAAGAATACTAACCAGAGGAATTGATATATTATCTGTACCTTTACAGCTAGTTATTTCAGCACAAGTTGCTCCTAAAGCAGTAAATAATGCCAATCCTAAGGAATTCGTATTTGAATAAAATAATAAAAACCGTGCACCAAAATAAATTATTAAAAAAGAGCTAATAAAGAATGCTATTGTACCTTGTATTGTTTTTTTATCATACCAAATGATAAAAAAACTAGGTGATCGTAATGATGTTCCAATGGATGCCGCAAGTGGGTCAGATAATGCCAGGATAGAAAACCCTATAATTATGAAATGACTATAATCCCAAAATCCTAATACTATAATAAGATAGGCAATAGGGAAATAGAGAGTCCCATATGAGATTCTATCTTGCGAATGTATACCTTTTAATTTTCTATGATTAAATGCAGTAATATTTAGGATAATAAATATAATTGCTAAAGCAAATGGTTGAATTTTATGAGGAAATATTAGAGGTGAAAATGATACCATAATACCTACAAGAAAATGTACTATCCTTCTACTTGAATCAGGTGAAAGCCATCCTCTGTTTAATATAAAAGTACTTGAATAGATACAGCAAATAATCAAAATTAAAATGTATAGAAATAACCACCATTCATTGGTAAATGGAGTCCATAATGAAAAATGCATTTAAAAAATTATTATAAGGTTATTAAAATCACAATAACTGAACTATAATTATAAAAATTCATAAATTTCAAAAGATTTTATAGGGTAATAATGATTGTTGGAGTAAATGATTTTGTTAGACGACAGGTAAAAGGTTCAGGAAAGACCTATGCAAAGACAATGAGTTTTGAGTCAATTGCACAACATGCTGAATCGCAAATGGGAAAAGGTTATTTTACAGATGGTTATAGAAATGGTGTGCGATTAGTACATGTAGATGAATCAATAATAAATGATTTTATTTGTCCTTATGTACGATTGGATGAAACAACAAAACTTATAGCAAGAGTAGTCAGAAGAAGAGTAAGTGAAGCATCATATATTCAAATAAGAGCTTTGAATGGAGAGCTTTTGAATGCAGGTAAGGTAGAGCTAATAATATATAGGAATGATGTGTTAGTAGAAAATAATGAGAATACAACAAATTTTGAATGGGAGTTAATTAGTATTAACTCAGTTCCAGAGGGGATAAGCACATTGCCCATGGGATCGGTAACTATGATGAGAAATCAACTGAATCTACATGGTGGCACAAAAGCATCTTATAGTCCAGATGAATGGGCAGAATCTGTGAAATTTTGGCAAAAATATGCTCCATTAGAACCAGATAAGGAAAAAATATAAATATGTTTACAATTATATTTTGAATATTTAATTTCTGGTTATAAGCCATTTATGTAATCCAATATTAATTTGGCTTTAAAAACCGAGGTATTATGAAGGGGATCAACTGTAATTCTAAACCATTCCTTAGGGGTTTGGTTAAGTTTGCAATAGCAATATTTAGTATATCATGTCTTTTTAGTCAGGGCTACGTTATAAGTGGTAGGGTATATAAAGAAGATGGTAAAAGTAAGCTAGGGCCTGTTCGTATAGTTCTATACGATCAAAATAAAAAGAAGATTATAGAAGAAGAACATCCCGGAAAATTTAAATTATCCAATATATCTAATGGTAAATATACGATGAATGTTTATGGACCAGACGGATATGGGATAACACAAAATATTACCATTAATGGTTCATCTCAATCTGATTTTAACCCTTCATTAAATCTAAACCCTGATCAAGCACAACTCAAAATAAAACCTGCAGATAATGGTGTATCCTTGAGCTGGAAGTCTATATCAGGTGCTTCTAACTATATAATTTATCGTGATAATCAGGAGATTACTACGGTTACCGGTACTTCGTATCTTGATGAGGTTTTACCAGGGCAATCATTTGCATATAATGTTGTTGTCGTAAAGATGGATCAATCAATGGGGCCAAGGTCAATAACAGAATATGGAAAATCTTCTATGAAATCACCGGATAATCTAGCAGCAGAAGCAAAAAAGAACACTGTTACACTAACATGGTTTCCAGTTGAGAATGCAACTGGATATGCAGTCTATAGGGACGGTGAAAAAATTGTTCAGGATGCTCCAGATAATTCTTACACTGATTTTAATTTAAAATATGAAAAGGAATACTCCTATACTGCAGCAACCCTTGACCATGAATCCGGCGAAGGAAGGCAATCTGGAAGCGTTTTTGCGGTTACACATCCAGAGATTAAAAAGCCAAAAGGATTAAAGGCTGAAAGTGGTGCAAATCAAGTAACATTAAATTGGAAAGCAGCAGAAAACAGTATCAAATATTATATTTATCAAAATGGGACTCTTGTTGATTCTTCTACTGGATTAAGTGGTACGGTTCAAACTGATGCTGGTACTGAAAATTGTTTTTCAGTTTCAGGAGTTGATAAATATGGATCTATTGGACCCAAGTCAGATGCTGCATGTGATAAAAGTGTATTTAGTCCGCCTGATTCGATTGTTGTGAAAAATGATGAGCGAAATAACAATATCATAAAATGGGCATTAGTTGAAGGTGCCAGCTCTTATAATTTATATGCCAATGGTAAACTTCAGACAAATACAACTAAGCTAGAGATTCGATTAAGAGGTTTAAAATGGGATACTGATTATTCTTATTACCTTACAGCATTAACTGAAGATCGAATAGAGGGTCCAAAATCACAAGAGTATACTGTGCGCACACCTAAAATCTATAAAATAGAAGGTACTCTTTTTGATGAAAATGGTGACGAAAAAAATGTTGACCAGGCTAAGGTATTCCTATATGATTCTTCAGGTACTAAATTGTATGAAGA
>CAZEER010000039.1:0-13583 GCA_964511215.1 uncultured bacterium
TTATATATAAAATAAATAAAAAAGGCTCCGATGCAAATCGGAGCCTTTTTAAATTCAGAAAAAATATTTTACCATTTTATGATAAAAAAATTAAACATGAAAAAAATGTTAAGAATAAATGGTTTCACCATGACAGAGCTGGTTGTTACCGTTGCTCTTATTGGGACATTATTAAGTTTTGCAGTCCCTCGATATACCTCTGTTGCTGAAGAGGCCCAGGGTGAGAGAAATATAGCAAATATGCAAGTCATTCGAGAAGCATTTTTTCATTATTTTTATCGGATGCACCAGCAAAAAGGTAGAGTAGCTCATTTCCCGCCTCAACCCACCAACGAAACGAAAGTGATGGATGATGTATGGGCGAATACGCCGATAGATGCCACTCTATCACCAGATAAACCCAAAGACTTATTTGCAAGACAAGAGCTGCCAAAAAATGCCAATAGTAACCCGTTTAAGTATACGACTTGGGAGGAGACGCCAACGTTAACAACAAACCAACCTGTTGACCTTGATGGTGATGGAAACCAGGACATCGATGAGAATGGTAATCTTATTTTTGAATCAGTTACAGTTACAGGTCAAAAAGAATATTATATAAAAATAGAGGATATTGATCTGGATAGTCCTACTTACGGAAAATCCTTTACTTACTCTATATAAAATCGTATGCTTAGGGTCAAAATGATATTTTGGCCATGAACAAATCTCTAAGATTCATATTAAAATCACCTTTTAGAGGGTTCTCTCTGATTGAGTTGGTAGTAATCATTGTTTTAATAGGAATATTTGGGACGCTCGCTATGACAAGGACTAGGGATGGCATCTCTACAATCCGAGAACAAATTGCGATTGACCAAATCATAAATGATATTGATTTGGCTAGGTCAATGGCGTTTGCAAAAAATGAAACTATTACTATAGTTTTTTCAATATCAGAAGAGAGCTACACAGTCTATAAAGGACCAGATAATAATCGTACTGCAATATCTGAATTTCCAAATAGTAATAATGGATTAATTTCTTTAGATAATTCTATGATCAAGGATGTGGATATTAAATCTGTAAATTTTGATGACTCTAATGAACTTCAATTTTTACCTCTTGGTGATCTAAAGTCTGGAGGTATAATAACTCTAAATACTAAAAGAATATCCATGGAGCCTGTAACGGGAAAGTGGAGTATTTATTGATGAAAAACATTTTTTTTAAAAGCAAAGGTTTTACTTTAGTAGAGGTTGCAATTGTCATTATTTTATTGACTCTTTCTTTTATGGTTTTTCTACAGGCGCTAAACACAGGTAAAGCAGTCCGGGTAAATTCTGAAATAAGAACCATACAAGGTGTGATACTTAATAATCTGCAAAATCAGATTCGGGCAAGAAGATTTGATGAAAATACTTCACTGCCATGGTCAGCAGTTTTGGGACAGGAATCTGGTGAATCCTCAATCACGCAGTTTGATGATATTGATGATTTCAATAATTACAATGTTTCTTCTGTGACTGGCTACCCTGGTTTTAGTTATTCTGTTGCAGTTAATTATGTCTCATCAAGTAATAAGTTTCATATAGCTCAATCCAGTCAGACGAATTATAAAAGTGTAATGGTCAAAATTTCTCATTTAACTCTACCTGCTATAACTGACACTATGATAATCAGCTCAGGATTGTAAAGTAATGAAAACTGTAAATAAAGGATTTACCATGATCGAGATGGTTATTATCATTGTTTTGATCGGAATAATTGGTTCTATCGCTGCAGATATGTTATTTCAGGGAGCAGATATATATGTAAGTGAAACAAATAGGCAAAGCTTTATAAGTGAATCAAGATCTGCATTTTGGAAACTAATGAGACATACGCAGGGTCAGTCCTCGCCTGCCGATTTTATCCTTTCAGATCAAAATAGTCTCTACCTAAAAAATGGGAAAAATGAACAATTCGATTTTCAGACGGAATCTCCATCAGATTTTACACTAAGATTGGGAATTGATAATCAGAATTATCGTTCATTATCCAATTCTCTGTCATACTCTGAATCTCCTGGTTTTACCTATCTTAATAATACTTTTAATACCATCACTCCATCGCAGGGTTCTCTATCATTAAGTGAGGCAGAGACAGTTCATTTAATAAAATTGGAGCTAACATTTTTGAAAAATGAAGATAAACTATCACTTTCTTCTCATGTTTATCCTCATAATTTTAGATTTGGGAAAAAAATGAGTTATCATAACTAATGCTCAATCACCGGAAAAAATTAACTAATGAATCAGGTGTAATACTTGTTGCCTCTACAATGGGTATCTTTATTCTGCTTAGTATTTTTGCTTTTTATTTGGCTAGATTTTCAGTTGTTGAGACACAAAGTGGCACCTACCACGTCCAGGATATAAAAGCAAGGAATCTTGCAATGACGGGCATCGAACATGGACTACAAAACTATAAAATTTCAAGGAACACCTCTAGCCTGTCAGGGAATTTTAATAAGGGGGATTATTCAATATCATTTGACTCTAATAATGATGAAAGTGGCTCTTCATTGCCTCACTCGCATTATTTAACAATAAAATCTTCAGCCACTATTGATGATGTTAAAAGAAATATCAGGCTTATACTGTCTTCAGTTCCAGAAGCTTTCTGCTTTTCATTCTATGGCAACAATCTTTTGAATCAGTCATTCTCTGATACTAATGGAAGCATCTCAGGAGATATGTTTTTTAGGGGTGATGTAACTTCTAACAGTGGCACAAGCAATGGAATCACATATTCGAGCACAGGGAATGGGGGTACACTCTTATCAACTTATCCGGTATTTCCCCAGATAGATGTTAGTCAGTATGAAACACTTTTAGCTAGCGCCTCTGAAGCATCAGACGCTTATACAAACTATGCACTTGATTTTGATGGGTCAAATGATTATGTCCAAATTGCTAATTCGGGAGATATTAATACTGGCAATAGTCATACACATAAAACAATAGAAGCGTGGTTCCGAGTGGATAATAAAGATCTAACATCTCGAAAACAGACCATATATGAAGAGGGAGGCACAGTACGCGGCCTAAATATTTATATTTATGGTGGCTACTTATATGTAGGTGGATGGAATGAGCCGGGAGATGAAAGCAACTGGTATCCAGGCACTTGGTTGTCAACTAGTAATATTCAAAGTAATAATTGGCACCATGTTGCATTAACTTTAAGTGGTGGTGATGATTTAACAGATAATGCGATTAAAGGGTACTTAGATGGAGTAGAATTTGGATCAGGACAAGGTTCTAAGTTGTGGAACCATCCTGGGGATATATCAATAGCAAGAAATAGAGACACAAAGTTTCACACTGGTGACAATAGTTCGGCTACATATTTTGCGGGTCTAATAGATGAAGTGAGGTTATGGAATACAACCAGGACCCAGGCACAAATAGCAGCTAAGAAAGATTCAGTGCTTAATGGTAATGAATCAGGTTTGACTGCATACTATAATTTTCAGGAGAACTCAGGATCTACTGCAAATGATTCACAGACCCAATCAAATAATGATGGCTCCATAAAGAATGGAGCGACATGGACTGATGGACCGCTATTATCAAAAATGAATAGCTCTTCTTTCTCCAACGTCACAATTAATCTATCTAGTTTTCCGGATAATAAATTATTAGCAAATGGTGACATTTTGATATCAGGGTCCATTGTTAATGGGCCTGGCTATATTGTAGCTGATGGAAATATTACGATTAACTCGAATACTACAGTCAATGGAAGTATTTTTATCGTTTGTAGTGAGGATCTAACTATTGTTGAATCGCAAATAGGGACGGGGTTAGATGCAGCTGTAGTTATTTATTCAAAAGGCAGTGCTTCATATACTAGTTCCACTGTTTATGGTTTATTAGTATCAAAAGGTAGCAGTAGTCTGCAACTTAGTGGAGCAACGGTGAATGGGGCAGTATTAAACTATAGTTCTACTTTTACTTTGACTAATAACAGTGACATAACTGGATCTGTTGTCTCGAATTATTCAGTTGACTTCCAGGACCAGTATTCTTCTATCACCAGAGGGAATATCCCTGAATTTACAGGGCAGACAATAGGCCTTAGTCCCTTTGTTGTGCCAGGATCTTATTTAGAGTATTGAATTTTTTAATTATTTTAAAAAGTAATTGCTTATCAATAATCAAGTGAATATCTATTAAACAATGAGAACCTACATTGTTTTAATATTAATATGTGTGATGATGTTAAATGCGAAAGAATACGAGCCAAATTGGGAATCCTTAAATTCTCGTCCTACACCGCAGTGGTTCAAGGATGCTAAGTTCGGAATATTTATCCACTGGGGCCTGTACTCTGTCCCGGCGTGGGGTCCTAAGGGGAGTTACGCAGAGTGGTACCTTAATGGTCTAATCAATAAAGATACAGCCAGACTTGCATACCACGCAAAAAATTACGGCAAGGATTTCCCTTATCGTGACTTTATTGATCTTTTTAGACCTGTGAATTATAAACCGGATGAATGGGCAAACCTGTTTAAGGAAGCTGGAGCCAAGTATGTTGTTCTCACATCGAAGCATCATGATGGATTTTGTCTTTGGCCTAGTGCTGAGAGTGAGGGCTATAATTCACTAGATGGTGCCGCAGAGAGAGACCTACTGGGTGATTTAAATCAAGAGGTTAAAAAGAGAGGCATAAAGTCGGGTTTTTATTACTCTCTCTATGAGTGGCAGCATCCAGACTATCCAGATAATGTTGAAGCATATGTTAATAAATATATGTTACCCCAGTTTAAGGATGCTGTCCAACGATACAGACCGGATATTATTTTTTCGGATGGAGAGTGGGACAGGGACAGTAAACAGTGGAAAAGCGAAGAATTTTTAGCTTGGCTCTATAATGATTCCAATGCCCCTGAGGATATTGTAGTGAATGATCGCTGGGGAGGTGAGACTCGGTTCAGGCATGGTGGATATTTTTCTACAGAGTATGACCCAAATTCGGGTGCACTTGATGAAGAGTTTCTTATCCGTGGATGGGAGGAGTGCAGAGGCATGGGAAAATCTTTTGGCTACAATCAAAATGAAAGTCTGGAAGATTACAATTCATCAGAAGAATTGATTAGGCTTCTTGTAGATATTGTAAGCCGAGGAGGAAACCTACTATTAAATATAGGACCAAAGGCTGATGGATCGATTCCCAATGTTATGGTAGAGCGATTATTAGATATTGGTACGTGGCTGAGAAAGAATGGAGAAGCAATCTATGGTACCACGGTCAGTAGGGTAGCACAGACAGATAACATAAAATTTACCCTATCAAAAGACCGTACAATTCTTTTTGCTTTTTTAGAAAAAATTCCAGAAAAGGAATTTACAATAGAAGGTGTTAATGCAATTAATAATGAAAAGATAACGTTACTAGGTACTGATGATGAATTAAGCTGGTACAATAAGCAGGAAAATCTAATTATTGAGATTCAGAATAATTTGACGAACACACCTAGCCCTGAGCCTGTATATGTTTTAAGGATACCTGTGCTACCGTACCTGGATGATCCAGAGATAGATATTAAAATAGAAAATAATTTTGCGGAAGTTACAGTTGTATCAAATGATTCAAATATTGGATACAGATATGGATTCGGAGATAATATAATCAATCAACAATTATTAATAAATTATAGCGTACCTTTCACAATTGTAAAAGCTACAATGCTCAATATACAGGCAGTTGCAGATGGGCACCAGCCGAGTCAGGTTATTTCACTCCCCGTAAATATTCTAACGAAAAAAAATGGACTTATCCAGAAAACTTTTCATGGTGAGTGGGAGAACTGTAGTCAGATGCTTCAAGAAATACCTACAAATGAAAAAATAGTATTCAATTTTTCACTTGACCCTTCGAGAAAAAATAATTTTGGACATTCTTTTGAGGGCTACATTAAGATAGACGAAAATGGTGTCTATGGATTTAGAACAGTATCAGATGATGGGTCCAGATTATTAATTAATAAATTAATAGTGATTAATAATGATGGTCTACATAGTAGAAAAACAGTATCCAATGAGGTCCCTTTGGAAGTAGGGATGCATGAATTGCAGGTTCAATATTTTGAAAGAGGGGGGCAAGAATCTTTGGGCGTAGAATGGAAAGGCCCAGGATTTGGCTGGAGAGATATTCCTGCATTTAGATTATTTCGTACTCATGATTAATTCCATAATGAGGAGCATAGAATGACTAAAAAAATAAAGCGTAGAGCATTTATTAAGACCACTGCCGCCGCCGCTGGTGCCGCTGCAGTGTTTCCAAAAAGCCTATTTTCGTCACCAATAAAAAAGAAAGTGAAAATCGGTTTTATTGGGACAGGATTGAGAGGACAGTGGATGCTCTGGCTGGCTGCTAAATATCAGGATGTTGAGATTCCAGCCATTTGTGATATTGATGATGGTATGGTTGGTGAGGCATTAAAAATCATTAAGGATAGCGGTAAACCTGCGCCACGGATTTATAAGAAAAATGATGAAGATTTTTTAAATATGTTAAAGCATGAAGACCTCGATGGTGTGTATATCGCGACACCATGGGAGTGGCACCATCCTATGGCAATCGCAGCTATGAAATTCGGAAAGCATGTAGGGACAGAAGTCCCAGCAGCCCTCACTGTTGATGACTGCTGGGACTTGGTTAATATTTCAGAACAGACTAAGAAGTTATGTATGATTATGGAGAATGTCTGTTACAGGCGTGATGTTATGGCGATTTTAAATATGGTGCGGCAAAATATGTTTGGGGAATTACTGCACTGTCAAGGTGGTTACCAGCATGACCTGAGGCATGTAAAATTTAATGATGGCATTAATCCCTATGGTGGAGGAGTAGAATTTGGAGAAAAAGGATATTCTGAAGCCAGGTGGAGGACTCAGCATTCTGTAGACCGGAATGGTGATTTATATCCTACCCATGGGTTAGGGCCTGTTAGTCCTATGTTAAATATCAATAGAGGGAACCGCCTGCTGCACCTTACGTCTACTGCAACACAAACGCGCGGGCTTCATAATTATATTGTAGAAAAAGGTGGAATAAATCATCCCAATACAAAAGTTGATTTTAAATGCGGTGATATTGTAACCACTGTGATTAAATGTGCACAGGGTCAGACAATAGTACTCAGCCATGATACGAATAATCCGCGTCCTTATTCTCTAAATTTTAGGGTGCAGGGGACCCAGGGAATTTGGCAGAAAGATGCCAGATCAATATATATTCAAGGAATAAGTAAAGAGGAACACAGGTGGGATAGTGAAGAAGAATATTTTACTAAGTTCGACCACCCGATCTGGAGACGGTTCGAGAATCAGGCCGCAGGATCAGGACATGGGGGGATGGATTTTTTTATTTTAAGAGCATTTATTGAGACATTGAAAGGTGCGGAGCCTGTAATTGATGTGTATGACGCCGTGAGCATGAGTGTAGTCTCGCCCCTAAGTGAAAAATCAATTCGTTTAGGCAGCGCCGCTGTAAAAATTCCAGATTTCACTCGTGGAAAATGGAAAACAAATAAACCAATATTTGGCTTGAGTGACAACATTTAAATGATTCTATCAATTCTAGATTGGATTATAGTAGGCGCCTTTTTTCTCATATCACTTGGTGTAGGTATCTGGGCCTCAAAAAAAGCTGGAGAAAATACGAAATCGTTTTTCCTTGCGGGGCGTAATATGCCCTGGTGGCTTCTTGGAGTTAGTATGGTGGCTACTACTTTTTCAACCGATACACCAAATCTGGTTACTGATCTTGTAAGACAAAATGGTGTCTCAGGGAATTGGGGCTGGTGGGCTTTCCTAATTACTGGAATGCTTACAGTATTTATTTATGCAAAGCTTTGGCACAGGTCTGAGGTTCTTACTGATATAGAATTCTATGAGCTTAGATATAGTGGAAAAGCAGCAGCGTTTTTACGTGGTTTTCGAGCTCTTTATCTTGGACTAGTTTTTAATGTTCTTGTAATGGGATCCGTTAGTTTAGCGGCGGTTAAATTTGGTGAAATTGTACTCGGACTTCCGGGATGGTTCACCCTAAGTATTGCATGCTCTATTACTCTAATCTATTCGGTACTCGGTGGGCTAAAGGCTGTGATTATTACAGACTTTATACAATTTATTCTGGCTATGATTGGCTCTTTTTGGGCTATGCTGTATTGTCTGTCTCTGCCCCAGGTCGGTGGACTTTCTAATCTCCTATTCCATGAGAATGTTATTAATAGATTATCTTTATTGCCTGACCTTTCAAATCCAGATGTTTGGGTTCCTGTCTTACTGGTACCACTTGCGGTGCAATGGTGGGCGAGCTATTATCCTGGAGCTGAACCAGGTGGCGGTGGCTACATCGCGCAGCGAATGTTCTCTGCTAAGGATGAAATAAATGCTGTGGGTGCTACTTTTTTATTTAATATAGCTCACTATGCTTTGCGGCCCTGGCCCTGGATATTAATTGCATTATCTTCGCTTATTATATTCCCTGATATATCAGATCTAAGAGCTGCATTCCCAGATCTTCCTGACGATAAATTGGGTCATGATGTTGCCTATCCTGCCATGCTGACACTGTTACCATCTGGCTTACTGGGGTTGGTCTCAGCATCCTTAATCGCAGCATTTATGAGTACAATGTCTACCCAGCTTAATCTTGGTGCGAGTTACCTAGTGAACGACTTTTATCATCGATTTATAAAACCGTCTGCTTCTGAAAAAGAGCTGGTAAAAGTTGGTAGATTATTTACTCTTTTGTCAATAATTCTTGGAGGAGGATTAGGGTTAAAACTGACTAACGCTGGGCAAGCATTTAACTTACTTTTAATGATTGGCGCTGGGACAGGACTCATTTATATCTTACGCTGGTTCTGGTGGCGAATAAATGCATATACTGAGATCGTGGCGATGGTGAGCTCCCTTATTGTTGCAGTGTATCTAAATTTTGGAGGCTTAGTCATTGCTGACTGGTTAAAAATAATTATTGGATCAGTAATCACAACTATTGTATGGATAGTGGCGACATTTATCACTTCTCCGGTTGATGATGAGACATTACGTGCGTTTGTATCAAAGGTTAATCCTGGTGGCCCTGGATGGCGGAAATATTCTGATGGTATTTCTACAGAACCTTGGCCTATTCCAAAAGGTATTTTATCGATGGTCTTAGGATGTATCTGTGTGTACGGGATCTTGCTTGGTATTGGTCAACTTATCTATGGGCATATAGAATTGGGTTTGTTTATTTCTGGCTTAGGTTTATTGGCCTTGTTTGGATTATTTAAAATTTGGAAATAAGTACACCAGGAAGAATATGTCTTTTCGGTGAACACCAAGACTACCTTGGCCTTCCTGTCATTGCTATGGCAATTTCCTTACGGGCTAAGATTAGTGGAAGCAAAAGACCGGACAGGCAGGTTATTATTCATAAGCCGGATCTGATGGAAACAGAGATTTTTTCCCTTGATAATTTAGATTACAATAGGCCTAGGGATTATTTTAAAAGTGGTATAAAAGTTTGCCAAGATGAGGGTATAGTTTTTAATAATGGATTTGAATGTGAAATAACCAGCTCCATACCTTTTCAAGCTGGAACAAGCAGCTCTTCAGCAATTGTAGTAAACTGGATCCATTTTTTGTCACTGATGGCTTGTAAAAAAATAAAATGGTCCCAAAAAAAAATAGGAGAATTAGCATTTAAGGCAGAGGTGATAGAGTTTGGTGAGCCGGGAGGTATGATGGATCAATATTCTACAGCCATTGGGAATCTGGTTTATATTGAATCAGAGCCAAAAATATCCGTAAAAAAGTTAAATCCAAGGCTAGGTAGTTTTATTCTGGGAGATTCTGGTGAGCCAAAAGATACGTTAACAATTCTCAAACGTTGCAGAGATTTAAGGCAAGATATTATTCAACAGATCAAATTAAATAATAGAAAGTTTGACCTACATTTGTGTGAACGAGACTCGGATTTATCATCAATAAATGATGAAGAGAAAAGTTTATTTTATGCGACAATAGATAACAGGGATATTCTCAAAAAAGCCAAAGTAGAATTGGGAAAAAAGAATCCAGACCATGAGCTGTTGGGGTTTTTGTTAAATGAGCAACATTTTATTCTAAGGGATAAATTAAATGTGAGTACTGACAAAATTGAAGCAATGCTTTCTGCTGCCAAATCTGCCGGGGCACTCGGGGGGAAAATTAATGGATCAGGCGGTGGTGGTTGTATGTTCGCATATGCACCAGAAAACGCAGAGTCTGTAGCAAAAGCCATTGAAATAGCAGGTGGAAAATCATATATAATACATGCTGATACAGGCACAAAAGTTTTAATTTAATAATTATAATAAGGAATAAAGAAAATGAATGATATTACTCTTTTAGTTATGGCAGCGGGGATGGGATCAAGGTATGGTGGACTCAAACAACTAGATTCAGTAGGGCCCAACGGAGAGACTATTATAGATTATTCAGTATATGATGCGATTCAAGCAGGTTTTAATAAGGTTATATTTATTATTCGAAAGGATTTTGAACAAGAATTTAAATCACAGATAACTGATAAATACAGTGGGAAAATTCAAATTGGCTTTGCTTTTCAGGATATGAATGATCTCCCAGACGGATTTAATTGTCCGGACGGTCGTTTAAAGCCATGGGGGACCGGGCATGCTATTTTGACTTGCAGAAATTTAGTCAATGAACCATTCGTAGTTATTAATGGTGATGATTTTTATGGTCTTGAATCTTTTAAGGTTATAGCTAATTATTATAAAAACGGTGGAAAAAAATTTTCTATGGTCGCTTTTCAGTTGGACAAAACACTATCTGAATTTGGTGGTGTAAGTCGTGGTTTGTGTAAAGTAACGGATGGACTTTTAGAGACAGTAATAGAAACTGAAAATCTTAAAAAGTCAGACCATGGGATATCCTCAAGCCGAGATTCTTTATTAAAAGGTAACGAAGCAGTTTCTATGAATGTTTGGGGTTTTACACCTGACCTATTTCATTATTTAAGAGAAATGTTTATTGGTTTTCTTGAAGAAAAAGGTAAAGAGATGAAAAGTGAATATTTGATACCATCCGTTATAAATGATCTGGTGCATTCTGGTGAAAAAAAGGTATATGTTCTGCATAGTAATGAAAAATGGTTTGGTGTTACCTATAAGGAAGATAAACCAATTGTAATGCAAAAACTACAAGAATTAATTAATATAGGATCTTATCCAAGAAATCTATTTTAGGATTATAATGAAAGTTTTGAATTATGGGGCCATAAGGTTTAATTTATTTTTATTTGTGACTCTATTAGCTAAAACACCAAGCGTTATACAAAATCCAAATATTGTTGAAGTAAATAAATTACCCCCTAGAGCAACGTTTTTTAATTTTGAATCTAAAGAACTTGCTAAAAAAGATAATCCCCAACTTTCTACATATTATAAGTCTCTAAATGGGGTATGGAAATTCAACTGGGTTAGAGATCCTGAAGAACGTCCGGTTGATTTTTTCCAGCCTGGTTTTGATGATTCCAATTGGGATGATTTTGAGGTTCCGGCAAACTGGGAGATAAATGGTTATGGTGTACCAATCTACCTGAATCATCCTTACGAGTTTTCTTATAATCCGGACCCACCATTTATCCCAGAGGGTTATAATCCTGTTGGGTCATATAGGAAAAAATTTGTGATACCATTATCGTGGGATGGCCGCCGCATTGTAATACATTTTGGCGCGGTCAAGTCTGCATTCTTTATTTGGATTAATGGGCAGAAAATTGGCTACAGCCAAGGGAGTAAGCTACCAGCAGAGTTTGATATTAGTGAATTTGTTAGAATGGGTGAAAATCTTGTATCCTTGGAGGTGTATAGATGGTCAGATGGGACCTATCTAGAATGCCAGGATTTTTGGAGAATTAGTGGTATTGAACGCGAAGTATTTCTAGTAGCTGAGCCAAAAATTAGAGTAGCTGATTTTTGGGCAAAGACTCCACTAGATAAAAACTTGAGGCATGGTGCATTAGATCTTCAGGTAGATATTGCAAATGATTATGAAATAGATGAAAGAATAACTTTACATATTGAAATGTTTAACCCAGAAGGACGGCGAGTTTACAATAAAAAAGATAACATTAAAATCCCAGCAAAATCTCTATTATCGCATCGATTAAAAAAATCAATTCCCAATGTTAAGGCTTGGACTGCTGAGACTCCAAACCTCTACAGTATTCAGATAACTTTAAAAAAAGGTCCTGAAGTTATCGTCTCTACGAATGAGCAGATTGGCTTTAGATCCATTGAAGTAAAAGGTGGACAGTTTTTGTTAAATGGGAAACCAATATTAATCAAAGGTGTAAATCGACATGAGCATGACCCAAAAACAGGGCATGTAATTAGCCGAGAGATGATGGAAAAGGATATTCAATTAATGAAAGAATTCAATATTAATACTGTCCGAACCAGCCACTATCCATCTGACCCGTATTGGTATGATCTGTGTGATAAATATGGTATGTATATTATTGATGAAGCTAACATTGAAAGCCATGGTATGGGATATCACCCCGACCGCACATTGGGTAATAAGCCCGACTGGTATACTGCACATTTCACTCGTATCTATAGAATGTTAGAGAGAGATAAAAACCATCCTTCAATTATTATGTGGTCAATGGGTAATGAAGGAGGCGATGGAACAAACTTTGTAGCATGCTCAAACTGGATTAGGGAAAGAGATCCATCTAGGCCTGTACATTATGAGCGCGCTTTAGACAATGACCATGTCGATGTGTTTTCGCCTATGTATCCTGGGATAGATTGGTTAAAAAAATGGGCTGAGAAAGAACACGAACGTCCGCTTATTATGTGCGAGTATATGCATGCCATGGGTAACAGTCTGGGTGGGATGAAAGATTATTGGGACCTTATTCGTAGTGAACCTCAGCTTCAGGGTGGTTGTATATGGGACTGGGTAGATCAAGGACTGGAAAAAAAAACAGATAATGGTAAAGTATTTTTTGCTTATGGTGGTGACTTTGGTCCTCCTGACACACCCAGCGATGGTAATTTTTTAATTAATGGTCTAGTGCAGCCCGATAGATTACCCAATCCCCATTTTTATGAAGCAAAGAAAGAATACCAGAACTTTTTAGTTAAGCCAATAGGAATACAAAATTATTTAGTAGAAATTACAAATGAGCATTTTTTTCTTAATTCAGAAGAATTTTTAATTACATGGTACTTGAAGTCAGAAGGTAGAACTGTACAAGAAGGAAAGCTAAAAAATTTAAAACTAAGACCGCAAGAAAGTAGGGTGGTTACTATACCTGTTAATGAGATTACAATGGAAGAGGTGGTAGGATGTTCTTTGGAATTTGAGTTTAGCTTGAAACCAGGGAGAGATTTATCAAAAAAAATCCACCATAATCATTTAAAAACTTTCCAAAAGATATATCAAAATTTTTCAACTAAGCCTATAGGTGTGCAAGATTATTCAGTAGAAATTACAAATGAGCATTTTTTTCTTAACTCAGAAGAATTTTTAATTACA
>CAZEER010000039.1:13683-17673 GCA_964511215.1 uncultured bacterium
AGTAGAAATTACAAATGAGCATTTTTTTCTTAACTCAGAAGAATTTTTAATTACATGGCACTTGAAGTCAGAAGGGAGAACCGTACAAGAAGGAGAGCTAAAAAATTTAAAACTGAATCCTCAAGAAACTAGATTGATTACCATACCAATTAGGGCAATGAAACTAAAACCCTTGGTAGAATATTTTTTAGATTTTGAATTCAGACTGAAGCAAGACCAGGGGTTATTAAAAAAAGGACATCTCATTGCGTGGGAACAGATAACTTTAGTGGATTATAGTACATTTAAAAAATTGAGTCTTGATGAATTGCGAGTTAACAATTTGCTAAACTTTCCTGATTTTAGAAATGTGAATATAAATGAAGATATTGTGGAAATAATTGGGAAAGATTATAAAATATTATTTTCAAAGAAGCACGGTACTCTTCAGTCCTGGATTGTTAATAATGTTGAATTATTATTAAATGGTCCAAAACCGAACTTCTGGAGAGCTCCCACGGATAACGATTTTGGGAGTAATATGCCGGAGCGAATGGCTTTATGGAAGGAAGCATCTGATATACACGATATTGATGATATCATTATCACAAGAAAAAATGGACTGGTAAAGATTAGGGTATTATATAATTATAAGCATATCGAATCTACAGGAGAAATAGAATACAATATTTTTTGTAATGGGCAAATACAAATAAGTCACACTTTTAAACCTAAGAAATCTGGATTGCCCAATCTTCCTAAGTTTGGACTATCTTTGCAAATTCCAAAACAATTAAAAAACTTAACCTGGTATGGCAGGGGACCTCATGAAAATTATTTGGATCGCCAATCAAGTGCCAAGGTAGACATTCACTCTGGTACGGTTTCTGAACAATACCATCCCTATATTCGTCCTCAAGAAAATGGGAATAAGACAGATGTCCGCTGGGCTACCTTAAAAAATGATAGAGGAACTGGCCTAATGATAAGTGGTATGTTTTCTTTTAATGCCAGCCACTTTATGCCAGATGATTTTGATCATGGGTTTGTTAATTCTGAACAAAAAGTAGGCAGTGGTATAAAAGTAAATAAAAAAAATTTACATACCACAGATTTGGTGGAAAAAAATCTAGTCAACCTTAATATTGATCATTTTCAAATGGGTGTAGGGGGTGAAGACAGTTGGGGCGCACAACCACTGGAGAAATATCAATTTTCATCACAAGAATACTATTATTATTTCAAGATGATTCCTGTAAACAGCCAAGATGACCCGATAGAATTAAATAAAGTTAATTTTTAAAGATTATTGAATTGCATTGAATATATCTGTCATTATTCCTACTTATAATCGGAAGGAAACTCTCTCGAGAGCATTAGAATCAGTATTTGAACAAACATTTGAACCTTTTGAAATATTGATCATAGATGATGGCTCAGATGATGGAACACAAGAGTGGATCAGAGAGAATTATCCATTGGTAAAATATATCTATCAAGATAATGCAGGTGTCAGCAATGCTAGAAATAACGCCATACGAATTTCGAAAGGAGAATGGATAGCCCTGCTAGATTCAGATGATGAATGGTTGCCAGATAAATTAAAAAGCCAGGTCAGATTAATTAATAAAAATCCAAGTTATAAATTTTGCCATACTAATGAGATTTGGATTCGAAATGGCGTAAGAGTCAATCAAATGAAAAAGCACCAAAAATATGGTGGGCAAATTTTTGAACATTGTTTAGATTTTTGTCGTATTTCGCCATCATCGTCTTTAATAAAAAAAACAGTGTTTGAAGAAATTGGTTTTTTTGATGAAACATTAAAAGTTTGTGAAGATTATGATCTTTGGTTAAGAATTGCGGCAAGATATCCTGTCCTTTTTTTGGATCAACCATTAATAAAAAAATATGGGGGACACTCTGATCAGCTGTCAAAGGTTTTAAAAGGTATAGAGCAATATAGAATACAATCTTTAGAAAAAATAATATTATCAAATATTCTTACAAAATATCAAAAAAATAAAGCTAAGGATATGCTACTCTATAAATTAAATATTTATGGCGGTGGACTTGAAAAAAGGAATAAAACAAAAGAGATTGATAAAAATAAAAAAAAGATTCAATATTGGAGTACTATATCATAGTTCTACTAGATATAGCTATGAATTGTTCTTAGAAAGCTATATTTTTAATATATCAGCAAGATATAATGATTAAAAAAAGTTGTGAAATAATGCAATTGTCCAATAAAATTATATTATCAATAATGTTTTACCTACTTACATTTTTAAATGCAAAAGAGTGGGTAGATACAGGAAGTCAGTTACCTTCTAACCCAGTTTGGAATTTAGAGGAGAATTCGGAAGGAAATATCGAAATCATTTTTGAATTTGGTGGATATTTTTTGAGTCAACTTGAAAGCGGACAAAATCAAATTACCTTTCCTGAAGGCGTCCCTATACTAGACGCAGGTTCACCGGAACTACCTAGAATGGCCCGTTCAATTATTATACCTGACCTTGCACATATGGAGCTATCTGTCCTTGAAAGTGATTTTGTGGAAATTGAAATTAATAATGTAATGCCATCAAAGGGGAATTTAACCCGTGACATTGATCCTTCAACTGTGCCTTTTACTTATGGTGCACCCTATAAAAAAGACGCGTGGTATCCTGAGCAATTAGCTTTTTTGAGAGACCCATACATTTTACGCTCATTTAGAGGACAAGCAGTTGTGTTCCAACCAATACAATATAATCCTATTAAAAGATTATTACGGGTTTACACTCATATTAAGATTTCTATTCAGGAAATGGGATTAAGTCAAATAAACACCCTCTCCAGACGACCAGAAAAAGGTGGCTCTAGAGATTTTGAATATATGTATCAGGATCATTTTATGAATTATCCTGCCAATGATCGCTACGAGATACTTGGTGAACAAGGTCCGATGCTTGTTATTAGCTATGGTGACTTTATGGATGAGATGCAAACTTTTGTAGATTGGAAAAATTATAAAGGTATTCCCACTGAAATAGTAGACATAGCGGATATTGGTAGCGTGAATGAAATGGAACAGTTTATTGAAGATCAATATTATGAAAATGGAATTGCATTTGTATTGCTTGTAGGCGATATAGACCAGATAGAAACTATTCGCCGGTCAAATGGTGCGGGGTCAAATAGTCCGTCTGATAATTCACTTACTTTTGTCGCAGGTGATGATTATTACCCAGACCTGATTATAGGTCGTTTTTCTGCGGAGACCGGAGAGCATGTAGAAACAATGGTTGATAGAACAATAGCTTATGAAATGAATCCAGACCCATCGGCAGATTGGTATAAAAAAGGGTCTGGCTTTGCGTCAAACCAGGGACCGGGTGATGATGGTGAAATGGATGATGAACACATGGATGTTATTAGAGAACTATTGTTGGACTATACTTATGTAGAAGTAGATCAGATTTATGATCCTTCTGGAACAGTTGCGGAAGGAGAAGCGGCAATTAATGAAGGAAGATCCATTATAAATTATACTGGGCATGGTTCTAATGGATCTTGGGGAAATGGATGTCCCATGAACAATACTGATGTTAATGGTTTAGTAAATAATAATATGTGGCCTTTTATTTGGTCAGTGGCATGTGTAAATGGAGAATTTGAGCAAGGGACATGTTTTGCTGAAACCTGGCTCAGAGCTACTGACTCCGATGGGAACCCAACAGGTGCAATTGCAACTCTTATGTCTACCGTGAATCAGGCTTGGAACCCTCCTATGGATGGGCAGGATGAAATGAATGCGATTTTTGTAGAATCTTATTCAGGCAATATTAAACGTTCCTTTGGTGGTATATCTTTTAATGGTATGAATGAGATGAATGATAATTATGGTTCTCAAGGTTATGATGAAACATATTATTGGACTATTTTTGGTGATCCGTCAGTCGTTGTTCGTTCTGATACTCCAACTAATATGACAGTAAGCCATAGTGATATCATAATAGTTGG
>CAZEER010000039.1:17773-22686 GCA_964511215.1 uncultured bacterium
TTAGCGGTGGAGGTGATGGTAATTTAGATTATGGAGAGTCAGCAGATTTTTTCTCTATCTTTGAAAATGTGGGTCAAGATCCGTCTAATGACCTGACCTTTTACCTTACGCACGAAGATGATTTAGTAAATATCATTACAGAAGAAATAACACATGGTTCGGTTGAAGCTGGAGAACAGATCACTGTTGGTCCTTTTGAAATTCAAGTGAGTTGGAATGTAGAAGATGGGTCTTTAATTCCTTTCACTTTGATAGCTACTGATGGTTCAGAAGTTTGGGAGTATGATACTCAAGTTGGAGTAGAAGCACCAGCATATAACTTAGTATCAGCAGAATTTATTGATAATATAAATGGTACTCTTGATCCAGGTGAATCATCAATAATGGAAATTATACTTGAAAATATAGGGCACTCGCCTGTCAGTTATCCAACATTTGAAGTAACAACTAGTGACCCATATATTGAAGTAAGCAATGTAGGGGCTGATAATGCATATTGGTGGGAGATAGATGATCAGATTATTGTAACGATTGAGATTACGGCTTCATCAGATGCACCTGTTGGTCACAATGCCCTTTCAGCGTTATTGATTGGTTCGTTAAATACAGAATATCAATTTGTATTTCCTCTGCCTATAACCCTTGGGCTTATGATTGAGGATTTTGAGACTGGTGACTTTAGCGCATTCGAATGGGAGCATTCTGGACAAGCAGATTGGATAATTGACTCAGATGCTTACTCTGGATCTTTTTCCGCTAGATCTGGACAAATTAGCCATGAGCAGTCATCTGAACTGTCTATTATAATGAATATTATATACCAAGGAGATATTGCATTCTGGGCTAAGGCGTCATCTGAAGTGGGTGGTTCTGGAACAGTGTATGATTATTTAGATTTTTTGATAGATGGAGTGCCTCAAGAGCTTAATATAGGTGGGACGGTTGATTGGACAGAGTATACTGTCAGTCTACCGCAAGGAGAGCATACTTTAACATGGGTTTATGAAAAAGACGGTGCCACCAGTATGGGTGAAGACTGCGCCTGGATAGATAGAATTCTTTTTCCTCCCGGTGCAGTGCCTCCGTTAAATATTAATTTTGGAGATTTAAATTTTGATGGTATTGTAAACCTTTTAGATGTTATTGTGACGGCAAATTCAATTATAGGTTATATTGATCTTAGTAATGCTCAAATTCAAAATGCAGATATGAATTTAGATGACTCCATAGATATTATAGATTTATTAATGATGGTGGATGTTGTACTCTCTGACTAGAAATTTTAATATAAATAATTTTCAAATAGCTCCTGTAGGAGCTATTTTTTTTCAATAATTACTAATAATATTTTTTTCTGAAGCTATAGAACAAGATTTTAAGTAGAGATCATTTCTAATTCTTTTGTTACCTATTTTACCTTATCAGTTTGAATACATTTATGAATATTGAGATTATGAAAAATTCTCTGAAAAGAAATTTGTTTCAATTAAAAGATTACCATTGAAATGATTGCAACTGTTCGATTATTAATAATTTGGTTATTATTTAATAAAATAATCTTAGGGTCTGGTCTCAGTCAATCAAACTATCTTACTAATTTTCATCCTGACTCTCTTCGGTTGAAAGTGATAGAAACTATAAGGTGTTCTGATCCTCCAATAATTGATGGGCTATTGAATGATGTTGCCTGGGAATTTTGCATTCCAACAACTGAATATTTTCAAATTGAGCCTAAAGAACTTGCGGCTCCATCTGAGTACAATTCAGCAAGGGTAACCTATGATGACGATAAGCTTTATATATTTTTAGAGGCCTATGATTCGCAACCTAAAAAAATAAAAAAAAAGCTAGTTCGTCGTGACAGCTGGATGGATGGTTTTAGTAATAATTCTGATTGGTTAGGGATTACTATTGATTCAAAAAATGATGATTACAATGGATATTTTGTTGCTGTAAATGCATCTGGAGCTAAAATGGATGTAGCACTTGCTGGCAATAATGAATATGATCCAACGTGGGATGCAGTATGGGATGTCGCCATTAATTTCAAGGATAATGGCTGGGCTGCAGAATTTGCTTTACCCTTTGCAATTTTTCAATTTGAGCATAAAGATAATATGGAGTGGGGTATATCTTTTGAAAGATTCATACATAGGTTGCAAGAAACAGTTGAATGGCCAGGGAAATCTAAATCAACTCGTGGAATTATTCGACCCTTAGGTGTGCTTAAGGGCCTAGAGAATATACCTGATCCAAAACAATTGGAATTAATGCCATATTCATTACTGGGCTATAGTAAAATATTCAAAAGTAATTTTGGTTTAGATTTGCGTTATGGATTAACATCAAATGCTATTATGAAAATAACTGTTAATCCAGATTTTGGACAAGTTGAAGCTGACCCATCAGTTTTAAACCTTACAGCATTTGAAACATTTTATGAAGAAAAGCGCCCTTTCTTTTCAGAAGGTTCTGAATTTTTCAGTCAGCGTCTTTCCCTATTTAATTCCCGTAGGATTGGTCGAAAACCTATTTATAATATGCCAGATGAAGGTGAAATTAAAAATATTTCAGATTATACGACTATTATAGGTGCCACTAAAATTATGGGAAGTACAGCATCCGGTATAAATTATGGATTAATTGGAGCAGTCACAGCTGAAGAAACCGGATTGCAAAATGATGATTTTGATTCCACTACTATCATAATTGAGCCAAGAACAAATTATTCAATTGGTCGTTTTGAATTTCCTGTTATTAATAATATTTCAAGAGTAGGGATAATGGTCACAGATGTCTCACGAAAAAATAATCCTGGAGCCAGTGTTATAGGCACAGATTGGAGTCTCGGGTTTTTAGATAATAGATTATTTACTAATGGTCAAATTGTTCGTTCTAATGCCAACAATGCATTGGGTAAAGCTTTTCGTTTTAATTTAGGCTATCAGGACCCAGTTTGGTGGAGTACTCGTTTTTGGTTTGGCATTTATGATAACAAATTTGATATTAATGATCTGGGTTATATTCGTCGGAATGATTTATCTTGGGCAGGAATACGTTTCGAATTTAGGCAACAAGAGCCTTGGGGGAGATTTATATCTAATAATTTAGAATTTAAATACTCCCAAGACTGGAACGGAGAAGGATTGTCTCTTGAGAGGGAAGTTGAAATTGAACAAGACAACTTATTTGCAAATTATTGGCGAGTCGGATTTTTTAGTAAAGTTTTTTTACCTGCGTATAATGATGAGGATATTTTTAGAGATGAAAATGCATGGATATATAAAACAGAACTTTGGGGTTACGCTGGTCCTAGTTTAAGTACAGATCGTCGTAAGAAAATAGTATTTGGTGCTAATATTGGTACTGGTTATGGAAAAAATAGAGGTAGAGGCTATAATTACAGTCTATGGTCTAAAATTAAACCTATTGAACCACTAAATATTGAAATTGATGCTATGCAGGATAAAAGTCCTAACTATATGCAGTGGGTAGATATTCTAGTAGATTCTTTAGAAATAGAGCATGACACTGTCAGAGTCTATGCTAATTCGATACTTATTACACGAGATATAACCTTACGTTTAGATTGGACATTTTCTCCAGAATTAACTTTTCAGTGCTTTATTCAGCCATTCTATGCGGAAATGAATTACAAAAATTTTTATCGTTTGACAGAACCAAAAACAATGAACCTTGAAAATTATAATTATCAAGATTATGAAAATTATGAAAATCCAGACTTTAAATTATCTAACACAGTTGGCACATTTGTTTTTCGTTGGGAATATCGTTCAGGTAGTTTATTATATTTTGTTTATAACCTTAACCAGAGGAGGGAATATTTACCGTATGCAAATAAATGGGTTACAGAAAAAGAAAACGCGATTTATTTTAAAATAAATTATTGGTTAAAATATTGAACCGAAGTAAGACTTTAATTAGTTAGGAGCGTGATGCTAAGCGAAATACTGAATATTATTGCTTCATTACCAAGCCAACATGTGATATTTGGAATAATCAGTACGGTCTTATGTATTGCCGTGACATGGGTTTATAGTAAGAGCTCAAAAAATATCAAAATCATCATACTCGAGACTATTGGCTATCTTGTAATATTTAATGAAATCGGATTTCAAATTAATATGATATACTATGGCACTTGGTCCTTGAGTACATCCTTACCATTAGAAATGTGTTATATAACTGCATTATTAATTCCAGTTTATAATCGTTATTCAAATTTGAGGCAGTTAAAGAACTGGTTTTTCTTTGCAGGGTTTGGAGGGTCACTTTTCGCATTTATTAACACAAATCTTTCAGAAATGGAATATATATATATATCAATACATTATTTCTTTGCACATGGATTAGTGATATTTTTAATGCTTAGTATTGTTGTAGATGGTTATAGACCGAGATGGAAAGACTACTTTAATGCGATTCAATGGACTACAATCCTTGTTGTAACAATTATTATGATTAATCTTTTCCTTGGTAGTAATTATATGTTTACTTTTGAAAAGCCGAATGGAGTAAATTTCACTTTACTAATGCCTGAGTGGCCATACTACTTTATTATTATGCTAATGATTGGGCTTATTTTCTATACAATAATGATGCTTGTGAAATTTATTCCTGTTAGATCTATAAAACAGCACTAACGCCTATCCTATTTGGATATTTATATATTTATAATATAGTCTTATGAAAAATCTCTTAAATATAATAGGATTTCAGTTCAGCTGGTGGGGGTGTGTACTTGGTGTGAAATATGGAGCTATTTATTTAGGCCCCATTTTAATGGTAATCTTTCTGATTATTCATTTTCATTATTTTTCTTATAAAAATAATGAAATTAAACTTGTAATTCTTTTTGGAATAATTGGAACGATGATTGATTCTAGTATGGC
>CAZEER010000040.1:0-3430 GCA_964511215.1 uncultured bacterium
CCTTCTAGTGAAATATCATTCATTTCTGAAGTATGTAAATACGGAGATATCATGATATGTCCATTGGTATATGGATATAAATTCATTAGAATAAAAAATTCTTTACCACGAAATAATAATAGATTCTCCTTATCTTTGCTAGATTGTGATTTATAACAAAAAATACATCCTTCCTCTTTCGGGGTACGAATATAATCTATTCGCCACGGGGCCCAAAGCTTATTCATCAACTGAGACTTGTCTCTTGCCTATAACTTTTTTCTCAAATTCTTTTGGCATTTTTTCATAATGGCTAAAGGATTCAGTATGAATGCCACGACCTCCTGTTAGAGAACGTATGGTTGTTGCGTAATGGTAAAGTTCAGCTTGAGGGACTTGTGCTTTTATTAATTGGAAATTTCCCTCTGAATCCATACCCATAATTTTCCCCCTCTTACCAGAAATATCACCCATAATATCACCCATGAATTCTTCTGGAATTTTTACTTCAATATTCATAATTGGTTCTAGTAAGCAAGGCTGTGCACCTAAAAATGCTTCTCTAAAAGCATGCTTTCCTGCTGTTTGAAAAGCAATATCCTTAGAATCTACTGGATGCATTTTACCATCATAAAAATCAACTTTTAAATCTACCACCTTACACCCAGCTAAAATACCCTCCGAGCAAGCAGCATTTACACCCTTCTCAACTGAAGGGACAAAAACACGGTCAACATTTTGTCCGACTAAAGACTGAGTAAAATCGATCCCTTCACCTCTTTGCTTAGGTTCAACTTTCATCCAAACCTCCGCAAATTGACCCGCTCCACCAGATTGTTTTTTATGTCTATATTTTGCCGCACCCTTTCCCATAATAGTTTCTCTGAAAGGAACCTTCGGCTCTTCTAATTGTATTTCTATACCAAATCTTCGTTTTAAACGTTCTGTTGTTACAGTTAAATGCAGCTCACCTTGTCCAGAAATAATAGTTTGTTTTACTTCACTATCCACCCTGTAGACAAACGTAGGATCCTCCTCATGGAGAGTAGATAAACCAACTGCTAATTTTTCTTCATCACCTTTAGCAGTTGGCTTTATCGCCGCATGTATGTTTGGATTAGGCAAATCAATATCTGGCAGGGTCACATGTCTTCCTGAGCAGAGGGTATTACCAGTATGAGTATCTTTTAGCTTAACAACCCCGGCAATATCACCGGCTGATAGTTGATCTAACTGGGTTCTATTTTTACCATTCAAAACAAACATTTGGCCAAAACGTTCATTGGTATTTCTATTTGTATTATAGTAATCACTCCCTGTTTTTACACTTCCCGAATAAACACGAAACAATGATAATTCTCCTACATGGGATTCAGACATGGTTTTAAAAATTTGGAGTACAGTCTCCGAGCCATCTAGATTAACATCAACATTATTCCCTTCAGCATCACTTGCTGTAATTGTTTTTCTGTCATCGGGGGATGAACCATATTTTGATATAAAATCACAGACTCGTGCAACACCAACATTAGATGTTGCTGAAGTACAAAATAGGGGGATAAAAGTTTGATCTTGAATTGCACGATGAATTCCATTACGCATTTCTTCTTCAGAAAGACCACCCTGATCAAAAAACTTTTCTAAAAGTGTATCATCAGATTCAGCAACATACTCAATTAATTCTTCATGAAGATCATGTACCTTCTGTTTCAAATCATCTGGCAAATCACTTTCTTTCATTAAACCAGATCCATCTGACTGATATGTAATTAATTCTGTTCTTAATACATCAACATTTTTATTATATCCAGGACCGGGGTTAACAGGTAATTGCATTGGGAAAACATTATTCCCGAATCGTCTTTTTGCCTGTGCTAAAATATCATCAAATTTTGTGTGCTCTCTATCTAATCCATTAACAACCAGCATTTTGGGGATACCCAAGTTTGTAGCATGATTCCACATTGTTTCGGTACATACTTCAATACCGTTAACTGCATGAATAGTAATTAATGCCAAGTCTACCACACTTAAAGACCCAAGAGCCTCACCAATAAAATCTGAATAACCAGGAGTATCAATCATATTAAATTTTTTATCCATCCATTCCATATGTAATGGGGTAGAATGGATTGATATCTGTCTCGATTTTTCTGCAGGGTGGTAGTCCGACGTAGTCGACCCTTCTTCAATGGTTCCTAGACGATTGATTTCTCCACTTAGTTTAAGCATGGCTTCGGCTACACAGGTTTTCCCAGATGCGCCATGCCCTACAATTGCAAAGTTTCTAATATCAGATGACTTAAATTGTTTCATATAATATCCTTGTTCAAATTATATAGTGTTAATAGGAAAAGGGATGATTGTAAAAAATCATCCAACCAAAATCTAGAAAATTATAAGTTAGGAGATTTAGAATTTTCAATATACTCACGCAAGGCTGGTACAATATAGATTTCATCTAAATTATAATCCATAACACCCAATGCTAAAATTTTTAACCGTTGCTCTAAAGGTTTCATTTTATTTATAACAATCACTTTTTTGTTATTAACGATACATGTACCTCCTAAAAAATCTCCCTTCCCTTTTAAAATTCTTAGTCCTAAACGTTGAATAAGCTGCTCAAATTCATCATATAATTTTTCTCTTTTCATTAAATAAGATTCTTTTGCCCATTTTCTTTCAAATCTTTTACAAGAAATTTTACATCTTCTACATTATCTTTATGTACAATCAATGTGGCATCTTCTGTGTTTACTACCACGATATCATCAAGACCTAAAATTGCTGTAAACTTGTCCTTTGAATGAATTAGGTTATTGTTACCCTTAAGAATCTTACCACTCCCTCTAATGATATTGCCATCTTTATTTTTATTTAATACTTCACGCAATGCATTCCATGATCCTATATCATTCCACTTAAATTCTCCGGGTATTACATAGATATTTTTTGCTTTCTCTAATAGACCATAGTCAATTGATTCTGGATCAATATAATTCCAAATATCCTCAAAATCTTTTCCTGCATCGAGTTTTATCGCAATTTTATTTAATGATGCATGAAGTTCAGGCATATGAAGCTGTAAACTTTTCATAAATGTTTTAACCTTCCAGAAAAAAATGCCAGCATTCCATAAAAAATCACCGCTAGAAATAAACCGCTCTGCTAGTTTTTTATGAGGTTTTTCTGCAAATGTTTTGACATTAAATGCATTCATATATTCCATTTCACTATTTTCATCATATTGAATATATCCGTAACCTGTTGCTGGATATGTGGGTTTGATGCCAATAGTTACCAAAAATGGATTTTTTCTGGCAAGATGATCTGCAGTATTTAAAGTTTTTATAAATTTTTGGTGTCCAACAATTAAATGATCTGCAGGAAAAACTCCCATAACTTCCTCAGGATCAATTAAAGAAAAATAGGCTGCCATCATCCCAAT
>CAZEER010000040.1:3530-22594 GCA_964511215.1 uncultured bacterium
GCTCTTATTTTTATTGTATCAGGATATACTTGAAACCATTCTGCTGGTAGAAAAGGATCTATCGTTCCAGTTGAATGTTTGTTGTCACCATTTAAATCTTGGAAAAAAAATAGATTATAATTGTCTTCTGGTAATTCATTTATCCTGATAGTTCCCAATGACTTTACATTAGTTCTATAAATAGTAGATTCTTTTTCTATTTCACTTAATTCAACGACCAATTGCATTGGCGTTTTATTTATAGGATTAACTATCAATGATCCAAATCGTTGAAATTCAGTTGTTTTAAAAGTAATTGTTGTCAATGAATCTTTTAAAGGAGCTCCATAAACCTGGGCAATTGAGTCTTTTTTAATTATTAAGGAATATAATGTTTTTGGCTTCCAATTATTATTTGGTAATAAATTCACTGAAAGGGGTGATGTCCATATAGCATCCAATTTTATAGATAAAGAATCTTCCATAATAATAAAAGCACCCTTGGAATTTTCATAATCAACTATGCTTGAGAAAACTACTTTTAATGGTACGATACTATCCTGTTCTACATTTACCACATGCTTTTCTTGTGGATAAATAACACTAATGGCAGTTGTATCTGTAGTTGTGTCCATTTTTATTTTTATTAAACTTGAATCAATTACTGAACTCTCGTCAATACTTATACCAGATGTATTTATTGAAATATAATCACTAATTAATTTATCTGTAATAAAATTTATTTTTTTTTTGTCCAATGGATCATTAAAAATATTTAAATCTGCTTGTGTTAGATCCGAATAAATCACATTCAGTGACATATTATCTATCATGCCAATTATATCTTTGGAGAATGTTATTTGACCCCATGCACCTTTCATCCATTCAGCACTAACCATTTTTAGTGCATTGGATTGGGTAGGAATTCGAATATCTACATTATTTAATTGTTCTTGATCTTTTAATTCTAAATGCGGTTTCCAACTCATACCATAAACCATCCTATCAGGTATAATCTGTAAACCAGAAATTGACTGATCCACAGCAGCAAGGCGGTATGTCCCAGAAGATAAATATTTAAATTCATAATCCCCCGAGTCTCCAGTATCCACTACATAATCTGGTAAACGTTTATAGAATTGGTAACTATCTGATTCTTCCTTGATTTTCCAAAGATTAACAGACGATAAATTAGGATAGTAAACTTTACCACTAATTGATGCCCCATCAATTTTATCACCCGTTGAGAATGCGATTTGAATACTTTGAGAAAGTTTCACTTTATGCTCATCGGTTAAGTCCCTATTGATTATAATTATATATGTCTGGTTTTTCGGAAGAGACTCCGGAAATTCAATAAATACTCTTCTGCCTTTATAAATAATTTGCGGTAGATCTGGTAAGTATGGTAGAACACGGATTGCTTTATCTACAGTTTTTGCATCTAAATACTCTGAAAAAATTAGTTCAACTCGACCACCTTTAAATTGTGTGGATCTATTAGCTGGAATTGTCTCAATTAATTCAGGTGGGATTGTATCTTTCTCGCCTCCAGATGGGGACATTATTGCAGCACATGACCAATAGATTAAAATTCCCAGTAATGGAGAAAAATATTTTATATAATTAAGGAGCAAATTCAATTTCTTAAAATTTCATTAAATTTACAGGGATCTCTTTATTAAATGTTATTGCTGTTTTTTTAATATTCAATGTAATGCACCATACTCTAACACCATGGATATATGCGTCATAAAGTGCATTGGAAAATACAGGGTCTCGTGATGTCATTGGTTGAAATAAATTTGCGTCTGATCTTTGACAAACAAATAATACACCAGCTTCAGCACCTTCATTTTTTAACTGCTTTAGTAGTAAAACATGCCGGAGGCCTCGTTTAGTTATAGCATCTGGGAATTGTGCAATGCCATTCTCAACAAACGTAACTGATTTAACTTCTAAATAAAAGGGAATCCCTTTTTTATTTTTTAATAAAAAATCAATTCGATGATTTTTGATTGGAATTTCTGAACGAATAAATGTTAAATCATTTAGAAAAATAAACTCCTTTTTCTCTAGAGATTTTCTAACAAATTGGTTAGGGAATGTTGAGACAAGAGAAATAAGTTTCCCATTGTATTCTACCATCACTGTAGAATATTTTGTTTTACGATTGGACCCATCAGGTGCTGGTCGAACTAATAATGTTGCACCCGGTAATAATAATTCTTTAAGTCGACCAGGGTCAGGTAAATGGCTTTGATATAATTTGTTTTTGATCTTTATAATAGTAATAAAACGGTTGGGACGATCAACAAAAGTTGCAGTAATTAGAGGACCTTTAATTTTCATTAAAAAATTTTCTTTATTATCTATAATTACAAAATCAATAATTCTATTTAAATTTTAGTCTATAAAAATATAAGTAACATGCCTCTTGTTCCATCATATATTAAAAGACTAGCAAATTACAAACCCGGTAAGCCAATAGATGAGGCCCGTAGAGAATTAGGCATAGAAAATATAATTAAACTTGCATCAAATGAAAATCCACTTGGGGCATCTCCTTTAGCTATTGCGGCAATTCAAAATTCATTAGATAGTATACATCGATATCCAGATGCATCAGGATTTAACCTGAGAAAAAAGCTTGCCAAAAAATTTAATGTAGAGATAGAAAATGTTGTTCTTGGAGCCGGTTCTGAAGGAATTATGTCAACTATTATGAGGACTTTTTTACTTAATGATGATGAGATCATCAGCGCACAAAATTCCTTTATTGGATTTCAGGTACTGGCGAATGCTTCAGGCCGTCGAATTCATTGGGTTCCAATGAAAGATTATCACTATGACTTAGAAGCTATGATAAAAAAAATTACCGATTACACTAAAATTATATATATTGCTAACCCTGATAATCCTATGGGAACTTATATTACCAAAGACCAATTTGATTATTTTTATAAATATATTCCAGAAAGGGTTTTAATTATTCTTGATGAAGCTTATTTTGAATTTGCAAATGAAATATTGGATTATCCTGACTCCATGTCATATAGGTATGATAATGTAATTACCTTACGTAGTTTTTCAAAGGCCTATGGTCTTGGAGGAATAAGAATTGGGTATGGCCTAGCCCATAATGAATTAATTTCAAATCTACTTAAAGTAAAAGTTCCATTCGAGCCATCTAGTATTGCTCAGGCTGCTGGATTAGCAGCTTTAGATGATTTTAATTTTCTTCAAAAAACAATTGAAACGAATAATCATGGTATGGATTATCTAAAAAGTGAATTTGATATAATGAATATACTCTATATACCTTCGGCTGCTAATTTTATTACAACTATATGGGAATCAGAAGACCAGGCATTAACCATAACTAATAAATTATTGGATAATGGTATAATTGTTCGTCACTTATCATCTTTTGGATGGCCTGGATGTATACGTATCTCTATTGGTCTTGAAGGAGAAAATAATAGATTAATTTCTAATCTCAGAAAAATCTTATGACCAAAAACACTTATTCTATAAATGGGTTTAACCATTGCGAGTTTTATGTTAGCAATGCAAAACAAACAGCTCATTTTTATCATAGCACTATGGGATTTAAACCTATTGCCTACCAAGGACTCGAAACAGGTTGCCGAGATAGAGTTAGCTACGTTTTAAACCAAAACAATATAAATCTGGTTATAACATCCCCACTTGAAAAAGGTACAGCTATAGGTACCCATATTGACAAGCATGGAGATGGTGTAAAAGATGTAGCATTTACTGTAGATGATTCTCAATGTGCATGGGAAACATCAATTGCTCGAGGAGCAAAAAGTGTTCTCAAACCTAAGTTAATAAAAGATAGTGATGGAGAAGCAATAATCTCAGCAATAGAAACCTTTGGAGATACGATTCATACATTTGTTGAAAATAAAAATTACTCTGGACCATTTTTACCAGGATTTGAATCTTATAATCATTCATCTAAAACTAGGCCTATTGGGCTAATACATATTGATCATATTGTAGGTAATCAACCTGATGGGAAAATGAGTACAGTATGTGATTTTTATACTAAAGTATTTGGCTGGCATCGATTCTGGAGCGTTGATGATAAAGATATCAATACAAAATATTCTGCACTTCGATCTATCGTAATGGCAAATGATAATGAAATCATAAAAATGCCGATTAATGAACCAGCAGATGGGTTAAAAAAATCTCAAATTCAAGAATTTATTGACTATTATGAGACTGGTGGAGTGCAACACCTCGCATTATCAACTAAAGATATAATTAAAACTGTAAGAATAATGCAAGAAAATGGAGTGGATTTTCTGCCGACACCAAAATCATATTATGAGAACCTTGAGCAACGTATTGAAAATATTGAGGAAGATATTGATACTTTAGCAGAACTTGGTATCCTAGTAGACAACGATGAGAATGGATACATGCTCCAAATTTTTACTAGGCCACTCCAAGATCGACCAACTCTATTTTTCGAAGTTATACAAAGAAAAGGATCTAATAGTTTTGGGAAAGGAAACTTTAAGGCATTATTTAAATCTATCGAAAGAGAACAAAATAAAAGAGGAAATCTTTAAATGAAATTTGTTACGTTTACTTATCATAATAGCTCTAAACCTCGATTTGGGTTTATCAAAGAAGATTATATATTTGATATTATACAATCTGGGGTATGGATCAATGAAAATTCTGGTAATTCAACCTTTCTAGATATACCATTTTCCTTAAAGGATGCACTTGAGAATTGGCAATATAACTTAGAACGATTTAAAGAAATGGATGAGCTTCTTTCTATTAATGATTTAACATCATACATTGTGGATGGTAAATGTATTGCAATTTTAAAATCAAAAGTCAATCTTTTGGCACCAGTACATAATCCTCAATCATTCAGAGATTTCTATGCTTTCGAGCAGCATGTACGCGCTGCTAGAAAACTACGTGGATTGGATATGCATCCAGATTGGTTCAAAATACCAATTTTTTATTTTTCTAACCCTGTCGCACTTTATGGTCATAATGCTGAAATACCATATCCAAAGGGAACCCGTGAATTAGATTTTGAATTAGAATTTGCAGTTATTATAGCAAAAGGGGGAATCAATATATCTAATAAAGATGCTAAAAATTATATCGCAGGTTATACCATCTGTAATGATTGGTCTGCGAGAGACCTACAACGTGAAGAAATGGCTATGAATCTTGGTCCTGCTAAAGGCAAAGATTTTGCCACTAGCTTTGGTCCTTACATGGTCACTCCTGATGAGATTGAAGATAATTGGGGAAAAGATGGGAAGCTTCATCTTCGGATGACATGTAAGGTTAATGGCAAATTAATTTCTGAGGGTAACACAAATGATCTTTTCCATCCATTTGAAAAAATGATTGAACGTGCTTCCATGAATACAAAACTACTATCAGGTGACTATATAGGCTCGGGAACTGTTGGTACGGGTTGTATACTAGAACTTAGGCCTGAAAATACCGGAGGCTGGATTAAAAAAGGCGATGTTGTTACACTTGAGATAGATCGCCTAGGTGTTTTAGAAAATATTATAGTATAATTCAGTATGCCTTTTTATCAAAAACGAGGTGAAATACCTAATAAGCGACATACTCAATTCAAAAATAATAATGGAGATCTTTTTTGGGAAGAGCTTATAAGCAGAGAAGGGTTTAGTGATATATATTCCAACGTTTATCATATCCATCAACCTACAAAAATAGAAACAATAGGTAGTTTTGAAAAATTGGAACTACAAAAATCTAAAACTGTACACCGCCCCCATCATCTAATTACATCAAATTTAGAATTAGGAGGTAGCTATATAGCATCTAAGGTTCCTCTTTTCTTCAATGCAGACATTGTGATTTCTAAAGCTCATATGTCAGATTCTATGGATTATTTATATCGTAATGGAAATGCTGATGAAGTTTTATTTATTCATACCGGGACAGGTTATTTCAAATCAAATTTTGGTAATATGAAAATAACTTCTGGTGATTATCTTGTAATTCCTAGAGGCGTTATTTGGCAGATAGATGTTTCTAAAACATTAAATATTTTTGTGTTGGAATCTAAAGGGCCAATTGAGACTCCAAGGCGATATAGAAATAAATTTGGTCAACTCCTTGAACACTCTCCTTTTTCTGAAAGGGATATCCTAACACCAGATTTTGTTGGGCCAATTAAAGATTCAACTGTTAAGGTTAAAGTAAAATTGGAAGATGGTATACAAACCTACATATATCAACATCATCCATTTGATCTTGTTGGTTGGGATGGTTTTTATTTCCCTTTTATTTTTAATATCCATGATTTCATGCCTATTACTGGTAAAATTCACCAGCCACCACCAGTCCATCAAACTTTTCAAGGGAATGGTTTTGTGATATGTTCCTTTGTGCCAAGGTTATTTGATTATCACCCTAAATCAATTCCAGCACCTTACGCTCATAGCAACGTAGACTCAGATGAAATTATATTTTATGCTGAAGGTCAGTTTATGAGTCGAAAAGATATTGAGAAAGGATCAATAACATATCACCCCATGGGGTTGCCTCATGGTCCACAGCCTGGTAAAATTGAAGAATCTTTAAAAGCTAAAGACACCAATGAAATAGCCGTAATGATCGACACCTTTAAACCTCTTTATTTAACTGATTTTGCAATGAATATAGATGATAAAGAATATCCATTTTCTTGGATAAAAGAATGATCTACGATCCATCTCAACATTCTTTCCAAGAAACTCACAAACTTATGATTGGATCTATACTCCCAAGACCCATCGCGCTTGTTTCCACTATTTCAAAGAATCATGAAAATAATGTTGCCCCTTTTTCTTATTTCAATGGTGTCTGTTCAAAACCTCCTACCATTATGTTTGCACCCGGTCGTCGTGGATGGGATGGCGAAGAAAAGGACACTCTTATTAATATAAGAGATACAAAAGAGTTTGTGGTCAATATTGTTTCTCAAAATTTAGGTGAACAAATGGTAATGTGCTCAACAGATTATGATCCAGATATTGATGAATTTGATATTTCTGGACTTACGGCAGTAAAATCAAAAATTGTCAAATGCCCTAGAGTATCAGAAGCAAAAATTAGTTTTGAATGCAAGCTCAATCAAATTGTAGAAGTAGGTGATGGTAGCGCAGGAGGTGGTTTTTTAGTGATAGGAACCATTGTTCTATTTCATATTGATAACGACATCTATGATAATGGGCGCATTAATGTAGATAAACTAGAGCCATTAGGTAGACTAGCTGGTAATTGGTATACAGGTTTAGGAAATAAGTTAAAAATTATACGAAAAATAAAACCTGATAAATAAAATTATATTGTATTAGCTAATTAAAAATCCACACTATGGTTTAAGGTCTATGATTTCTTCTTTCACTACTTCAATAGTGCGGACATCATGCCCTGATCTAACTTTAAAAGTTTTTCCTTTTGGGAGCATAACTGTTAGATGGTCATTCATATCACAAGTTTGATCTTTACTTATTCCTTCATACAGAAAATTATTTTCTCCCAAAACAATTACTTTAGTTGCTTGCCGAATACCCAAGGAATTTAATGTGCGAATACGGATTGGGATTAATTCTTCTAAATTTATTGTTTGAATGTATCTATCTGTTATATCAATACCATTATATTTTTTAATACTTGGTAGCCAATCCATTGGGAAATAATGATCTGAGTCTTCCCAGGTAACTGCAAAAATACCATATTTCATATTCCCTTTTTTTGCTTTACTCGCCATTTCTGAGAACCAGGCTTCATCTAATTTGTCACCAGTTGGCTCTGCCGCACCCGTATAGTGCCACCCATCATCCCAGATTTCTACCCAAGAATGATTGCCTGAATCATTATACCACCTTGAAGTACCTACAAAGCGTGCGGGAATTCCTACACTCCTACATGCATCAATTAGTAAAATACTTAGCCCAGTACAGGAAGCCATCCCTGCTTGAATGCTTTCATATGGAGATTGATCTGCCTTTGGACGATCTGTGGAATATACCACACCAACCATTTCAAAAATTTTATGATTTAATAGAACAGCTGCTTCATAGGCTGATTTAGAATCTTTGACAATTGGTAGAAATCTTTCATAGAAGTCTTTTCTCCAATTGTCCCTTCGTTCATTAAGGTTCGCATAGGGTAAAACAGCATCAAAAAATATATGCTCAGGGGTCTTTTTCCCCCATTTGGTTCCACGCCAAGCCCTATATGCAAATTCACAATTTGATAATAGAAAATCCGCTGATAATATCTTTAAATCATCTTCCGGCATTTGATTAATTAGCCAAATCATTCCAGGGCGTTGATAGCTAGTTACTTGATTAATCGCCTTTTTTATCTGAATCTTATTATCTCCTGCAAATATCAATTCACTTTCTAAATCAGATCCCAAGATAAAAGAAAAACAAAAACATAGTAAAATACTTTTCTGCATATAAAAACTTATCTGATACAATTTAGAATAAAAAGAATTTCTCCCTATAATTAATTTTTAAAATTAAAAACTAAATGTTATTATGCTAATATTCAGATTATCTCAAATCAACCAATTAATTTGAATAATATAATTTTTATTACCAAAAAATGAATACTGATATACAAAAAGATATATATATGGCCCAATGTATTGGTAATGTAGAACCAATAGAATATATGATTCCTTACCCTTCAATGCGCTCTTTGATAGAAGGCCAAAATATTAAATTTTCAAATCAGGTAATGATTAAAAAACCGGATATTACAAACATTAAATTTTATGGTCTTGTGCAACAGACTGCTAATTGGCTTGATAGCTTAGGCCTAAAACCCAAGCAAAGAATAATAATTCCAAAATTAGAATTTCCTCAAGCTGAAATATTATTATATGGTATATGGCATTTTGGCGCAATTGCTGTTTTGCCTGGGGTAGAAAGTATTGATGTAATTAAATCAAAATCAGGAGCAAAATTTATTTTAGATGATAAAATAAATTTATTTGATATTATTAAAAAATTCTCAGAAAAATATATTCCTAAATACAAACCTCTTTTAGATGACGAAGCGCTATTAACATTTGAAAAACATTATGGGATTCGGTTATCACATTATAATCTATTAGCAAATGCTAATGGAATCCAAAAAGCAATAGATTTAAAAAGCCAAACCAGAATATTTTGCTATTTGCATCCTGTTTCAACTGCCTGGGTTGTATTTAAAGCTATTCTGCCAATTTATTGCGGATGTATATATGATTCCTTAACACCTGAATTAACTATTGGAAATAAGAACAATGATTATAACTTGAGATTTGATTTAATAAATATAAAAAATTATTCAAAGAAAGATATTGCAATCTGTCCAGAAAATACCGCAGCCCTTTCTATCGGCAGAAAGCCTTTAGACCTAACTGAATTTAATAGTGACACTAATTTTATTAGACTAAATGGTCACTCTGTTACTATGGGATATTTAGATAATACACAAAATAAGTTAAATTTTAAAAATGGAAGTCTTTATGTATCTATTTAGCTCAAGTATTCCAATACTTCTTTGGCATGTTCTTTTGGCTTCACTTTTTTATAAACCTTTTCAATATTTCCATTTTCATCAATAAGATAAGAAATACGGAAAATGCCTTCATATTCCCTGCCATACATTTTCTTAATACCTATTGCTTCATAATCACGTATAGTTTTCTTTTCTGGATCTGATAGCAATCGGAATGGAAACCCTTGCTTTGCACAAAAGGTTTTTTGTTTTTTAATAGAGTCTGCACTCATACCTAATATCACTGTATTCTTTTCTTTGAAATTATCGAACTCATCCCGGAGCTCTTGCCCTTCAATAGTTCAGCCAGGGGTACTTGCTTTAGGGTAGAACCACAGTAATACTTTCTGACCCCTAAAATCAGACAAATTCACTGAATTACCATCTTGGTCATTCAAAGAAAATTCGGGTGCTTCTAACCCTTCTGATAACATAATATCCTCCTATAAGATTATAATGAAACATTTGACCATTTGACTCTTTCATCATTTGAATTTAACATTTTATAAACAACTGTTATGCCTTTCTTCTGTCCGCTCCATACTAAAGTTTTATAAGCAGTATCAAAGTCAGTCCATTTATAATCAGAGTGTTCCTCTGATAGTATTACAGTTTTTTTATCAACTTCAATACCAAATACCGGGACCAAGTTAACCCTGTCACCATGGGTTTCATAAAAGGTACTCACGTGATCTGCGACAAACATTCTAAGTGGTCTAAAGCCTGTCTCTTCTTTAAGCTCTCTAACTGCCGCTTCCCATGCAGTCTCACCATTCTCTATCTTACCTGCAACTCCCTGCCAAAGGTGTTCATATATTTTTGATGATGCACGTTTTAATAATAGAAACCTAAGTCCTTCGTCTGTATTGCAATAAACATATGCATCAATTACTCTAACTGATATTTTCGGCATTACATTCCTTTCAAATTCCTCATTTCTTTTAATTTTAATTTTGACCAATTCGAGAATTCACCTTTATCAATTTTTTGTTTCATTAATTTCATTAAATCGTGATAATAAACTAGGTTTAGTGTCGATGCTATCCTGAGACCAAAAACTTCGTTAATATTGAAAAGATGTCGTATATATGCCTTAGAAAAAACCTTTCCCCAATAATGTGAACTATTGGGATCTACCGGAGAAAAATCATTTTTATATTTTTCATTTTTAATATTGATAACACCTTGAGCCGTAAAAATATGGCCATTCCTACCATTCCTAGTTGGCAGTACACAATCAAACATATCTATACCCCTTTTCACTCCTTCCACTAAATCAGATGGTTTACCCACTCCCATTAAATATCTGGGTTGATCTTTAGGTAAAAATTCACAGCATAATTCAATTGTATCAAACATTGCCTCTTTTTCTTCACCTACAGCTAAACCGCCTATTGCTATACCACAGTCTGCATAGGGACGTAATTCATCGAAACTAAGCTTCCTTAGAGAATGGTTAACCCCACCTTGAATAATTGGGAATACTACTTGCTCATAATCATAAAACTCAGGGTTTTCCAATAACCAATTGTTACATCTTTCCATCCATTTAGTAGTTCTTGTTACTGCTTTCTTTATATCTTTTAATTCTCCATCTCCTGAAGGACATTCATCAAATGCCATAATTATATCAGCACCGAGATGACGCTGTATTTCCATAGATAGCTCAGGAGTAAACATGTGCCTGCTTCCATCAAGATGACTTTGAAACTCTACACCATTGTCAGATACCTTATTCAATTTAGCTAAAGAAAAAACTTGAAACCCACCACTATCAGTTAAGATTGGTTTTTTCCAAGAAGTAAAAGCATGTAAACCGCCTGCATCATTTATAATCTTTGTTCCAGGCCTTAAATAAAGATGATAGGTATTACCTAATATAATCTGTGACTTCAATTCACCTAGCTCCTGTGGTGAGAAGGTTTTTACAGCTCCAGATGTACCAACAGGCATAAACACGGGTGTCTCGATTGTCCCATGATCTGTTTTTAGGATTCCAGATCTTGCACCAGATAATAAATCAATTGCTTTTAATGTAAAATTCAACGTTTATTTAGAATAATATTTTGAATGCATCTTTGACATTTTTTGCTCGATGCAATGAAATATTTAACTTACTAATTTTTTCATTTATAGATGCTGCTGGAACAATGGCACTTTTAAATCCTAAAGATATAGCTTCATTTAAACGATAGTCCAGACGATTTACTGAACGAACCTCACCAGTCAACCCGACCTCACCACATAAGACAAATCTCTGATCAATATATTTATTCATCGTACTAGATGCAGCAGAACAAATAATTGATAAATCCGCTGCCGGATCATCAACCTTAAGGCCACCAACTAGATTAACAAACACATCCTTTGAGCCCATTTCAAGACCCATCCTTTTTTCTAATACTGCAATAAGCATGCCTAGACGTTTATAATCAAAACCTGTTACATTCCTTTGTGGAGTCCCATAGTTTGTACTGGTTACCAGAGCTTGAACCTCAATCAAAATGGGTCTCGAACCTTCCAATGAAGGGAAGATACTAGTACCCGGAATATTAACACTTCGTTCTGCTAAAAACATTTCTGACGGATTTTTTACTTCTTGTAAACCCATTTCATCCATTTGAAAAATTCCTACTTCATTCGTTGCTCCAAAACGATTTTTCACCGAACGTAAAATACGATGATCATACCTGTCATCTCCTTCCATATACAGTACAGTATCAACCATATGCTCTAGCATTTTGGGGCCGGCTATTGTTCCATCTTTGGTTACGTGTCCCACAACTAATATTGCAATATTCTTATTTTTAGATATTTCCAAGAGTTTTTGACCACAATCGCGGATTTGGCTTGGGGAACCAGGAAGAGAGTCAAGGTCTGCATTGAGAACAGTTTGTATGGAATCTATTATCACTAAAACGGGGTTAATCCGTTCAATATGATTTATAATACCATTTAGTTCATTTTCACCTGATAAAAACAAATTATCTGGTTCAATAGCAATTCGACGAGCACGAAGTGCAACCTGCTCCTCACTCTCTTCAGCAGAAATATAAAGTACTTTCCTTCCGAGCCCTGAGCAAATATGAAGCGCGAGAGTTGATTTTCCTACTCCAGGGCTCCCACCTAATAAGATCAAAGAGCCTGGCAATAACCCACTTCCCAAGACACGATCTGCTTCTTTGAGTCCTGTGGCTATCCTTTCACTGGGTGTGGAATTTAAAATAACATTTAAGTTTTTAGATTCTTTTATGCTTGAGTTTACACTATTTCTATTTTTTGCTATTTTAAATTCTGATAGTGTTCCCCACTCTTTACAAGATGGACATTGACCATTCCATTTAGGGAAATCATCTCCACAAGCATTACAGAGATAAACTGTTTTAGAATTTATCTTTGCCATGTCATGTTCAATACTCCATAACTGTAGCAAAAAAATGCAACGGAATGTTTACCAGTCAGGACCAAGAGAAAAATACCACTGAGGTTTAGAATAACCACTTTGGTTTCTATCCCAAGCCATTTCAATTTTTAAAAGGAAATAACCTAAGTTAATTTTTGTGCCGAGACCACTCGTTACAACCCAAGGTGTATAATCTCCTGCCACATTAGAGCCATACCTTGCTGGCCATTCTTTAGAATCAAATTCATCCATGCTTTCCCATGCAGCTCCGATGTCCATAAATGCATGACCTCGTATATTTCCAAAAATCATTTTTAATGGAAATCCAAGTGCCAAGTAATTAATAAATGGGAAACGAACTTCTAGATTAAATAGTGATGTTGCATAGCCAAATCTTTCGCTAAACCGAGCACCTCTAAGAGGCCATGCATACTCTGTAAAATAAATATCAGTAATTAAAGAAGCATTATCTGCATCTAAGACTACCTCCCTGAAATTACTATTATCTGGTTTTCCATTAGTTTCCCCACCTCCTGCTAAAAGGTAAGGAACTCCTCCTAAGAAAAAATTTTGTCTCCCTGGCCCTATACTTCTACCAAAAAAACCTCTTAAAGCAATGGTATAATCTTTTCCTATTCTCCAATACTTTCTCAAATCAGATTTGAATGTTTGGAAAGTATTATTGAATGACCCATTTCTATAGTCTGGGTTTACAGTGATTGTTGTATTTTTCCTAAACCCATCTATAGGACCCGTAATACCAAAAGCTGAATTATCAAATATCCAGCTTACTCTAGGTAATACCGTAGAATAGTTCGTAGAAGATACTTCTGTATATTCATACTGACCAAATTCGTTAATGGTTTCCTGCAGAATCGAGTAGTTGATAGTATGCCAGGATGTACCAAAGTCTATTCTTTGAAAACGGCTGAATGGGGCAGAAATAAAAGTTTGAAATCCATAATGCCGTAATCGTCCCAATTGATAAGGAGTTACTCCAAAAAAGTTTACATTTTGAAATGCTATAAAATAATAATCTAATTTATTTTTAAGATAGCCGTATTGAAAAAAGTAATCACTATTTTCCAAAGTCAGAACCATTTCTGTTCCAAAAGCAATTTGATGATCACCAAGAATGTCACTAAATGAAAAATAAGTCATCCCACTTGCACCAAAAACATTACTAACCTGCAGATTCCCACTAACGATATCTAAAGTAAATCTTGTTTTATAGGCTTTGGATATATAATGTCCGTCAACTTTTGTAGAATCTATTGATAAAACCGAATCCGGCTCACTATTACTATTAAAAGAAGTGTTATAATTTTCATAGCCTCTAGCAAAAATCCAGTTTGAATAAGCACCTGATTCTTCTTTATTGAAATTGATGTTTGATTTATGTCGTCTCAAGTCTGTAATTGATTCTGTATCTTTTCCTTTATTTAGAAAGAACTGCGTAGGTGCAACAGATTGCTTTTGTAATTGTAGAGGCTTTGTAATACTATATAGATCCCAACCTATACCTGAGTAACCTGCAAAAATCATTGTATTATCATCTTTAGACAAAGTAGGTTGCTGCAAACCCGTAAGAACATTGGTTATGGCATAAGGCTCTAGATCAACTGTTTTCTTTGTAGGATCTGAGGACATATGTATTGGATCCGCAAAAAGATTCCACACACCGTTAAAATCTGAAGTATAAAAAATTATATCTTTTGTATTAGCCCAAATTGGATATGACTCATTGTGCTCTGTATCAGTAACTCTATATATATCCCTATTATCAACATTAACAATGTATATATCAGTTTGGCTATAATCATGATTATACATATATCCATCGAATTCTCCAGAAGTAAAATCTCCACGGTCAGATACAAAAACAATTTTTGTACCGTCAGAATTCCAACAAGGATATGAATCAGAAAAAATATCATCAGTAATTTTTCTAGTAGATTCCATTTCTAGATCAAAAATATAAAGATCACTGGACTTGCCTGACTGTCCTACAAAAGCAATTTCTTTACCATTCGGACTCCATACTGCAGAGAAAATACCATCCAAATCAATTCTATATTTTTTAGCTTTTTTTGTTTTAATATCAATTACATGTAAAACGTCACTTTTACCAGCCTTTGCTGCAACTACGATTTTTTTATTATCTGGAGACCAAGATAAACCAGGCTGGAGCCATTTGAGTTCTTCAAAATCAACTGAGCGATTACCTTTAATTAATCTTTTTATTTTTTTACCTGTCATAGCATCTAAAATTAGAATATCAAAATAGCCATTCTGATCAGAGAGTGTCGCAACCATAGTCCCATCTGGTGAAAGGGCTGGACTCACATTATAAAAATTACGCGATTTTTTATGATCAGTTAACTTTTCAGATATATCTTCAATTGGATCTCGATCTTTTACATCTGGCCAATATTCTTTTTTTAGATATTTATGCCATTGTTTTGTTAAATCTTCATAATTCATTCCTAAAGAAATTTCAAAACCCTTCTGAGCGTTTTGTGTTCTTTTCATGGTACGAAAGATATCTCCAATTTTTTCTCTACCATATTTCCTAGATACAAATCGCCAGACAGACTGTCCACCTTTATATGCCATAAAATAATTTAATTCTTTGACAGATGGTATTCTCTCATGTATGGCAATATCTCTCATTACCATATCAGCCTTTGTATCCCAATTTGAGCTTAAGTATTCAGCTAATCCTTCATTGGCCCATATAGGTACTCTTATTCTTGCACGGCTAGAAACAACATTCTGCATTCTACCACCATAGACCATATCATTTATCATGGCATGAACTAATTCATGGTGTATAACATGGCGAAATTGTTCATAGTTTCCTTCGAAAGGGAAAACTACTCTATTTTTAAATAATTCTGTTACCCCTCCGACACCTTCTCGCATGTATGCTCCAACTACATTGGTCTGCTGAAACTCATTGTGTGAATTATACACCATTATTGAGACACGATTTTTGAGTGTCCAGCGAAGATGGATTGAAATTTGCTCATAAGATTCCTCAGATACTTCTGCAGCAAACTCCGCTAAATCTTTTTGACCCCCATAATAATAAATATCAAAATGAGGTGTCTGAATAAAACTCCAATCAAAATCTCTATATTGAACCTTATTCTGCCCAAAAGTTTGAGCATTTAATAAAGTTGAAAAAAATAATATAATTAAAATTAATACTTTCATTTCAGTTACATATTTACCTAGCAGGTATATCAGGTGTCCCAAAATACTAAATTATTTTACGCGGATAAGTTAACATCTGCTAAAAAATTAATCTATCTTAAAAATATTGTGAATTTTATCAGCTAAAACATTCCCAACTATATTATGCCCTTTTTCATCTAAATGAAGTCCATCTATGGCACTATACTCTACTACTTTAGAAAGGTCAATGTAGTGGCACCCTTTTCTTTTTGCTATATGACTAAAATAATCAGCAAATTCTAATGATATTTTCAATCCACCTTTGAAAATTAATTTTTTATCAGCATCTATATATTTTTCATGAACTAATGGAGGTGGTGAAGCCAAAAGAATATCAGGTGCGCTCTGCATATCCGGTCCATAAAGGGTTCCTTGTATAATATCAATTATTTCATTTATACCATCTGCAATTTCATCTATAGTTCGATTGAATATATTCTTTAGATCATTAACTCCTAACTGTAAAATAATAATATCTAATGGGGAATGAGAATATAAACAAGGTAAAATATAAGATACTCCACTTCTACCCTCTAGGTCAGGATATTCTACATTGGTAGTTCTACCATTTAGTCCTTCTTCAATTATAAAATATTTATAACATAATTTTTTTTCCATAACACCTGGCCAGCGAATTTCTTTTGGATAACGTTCCATATAGAGTGTATCTGGATTAAACCTACCTGGCACAAATCCCCAAGTATTTGAATCACCAAAACATAATATACTTTTTTTCTTCATAATAAGTTTAAAAGTAAAGCATCTGAATCATTATCTTATTATCAAGATAATATCATTCGACTTCAGGATAGAATTGGCTTAGGTTTAAGAAACTAGTGCAGGAAATCTTTTTTCTATTCTAATAAAGCTCAGATTAAGAGCATGATAGAAAAAAAGATCTCCTAAAATAGAATTAATAAAAAAGGGCAGTGCAAGAGTGTAGCAACTTATAAAACCAGCCAGTGTATTCGGATAGCCAAGTAGCCAGACTCCAAAATTTGAAACAAAGAAAAATAATATTGAACTTTTCAACACCGTTAAACTATTGATTTTTTTTGAAAATATTCCTATGCAGGATATACCGACAATCGCTAAATAAACAAATGGAATAATAGAATGAAAACCCAAGAAGACATCCGTTACAAACATACAAAATAATGGTAGTAAAAATGCCACCCTTTTATCACCTAACCGATATGCTGCAAATAGTGCAATACCTGTTATTGGTGCAACATTAGGGGGATGGGGTAGCAGTCTCGTTATCACTGCCAAAACTATCATTGAAAATATAACTAAATTTCTATTCATAAGGGTAATATTCTTCCTAAAAACTAAGCCAAATATATTTGGTTCAAAACTAAAACAGTGTGGGAAAAAAATTTTATCTAATTAATCCATTCTTCCATCTATTGCTATTTTATTAGCAAATACTATGATGTATTTTACCTGTGCATCTGTCAAATCTAATCTGTCTTTAAAATAAGCTTCAATCCGAGGATTCATTCCAAAATTTTCCTTATCAGACTTGGCAGCATAAATTAGTCTAAGCATACCACCTAAAACAGCATCCAATTGAGACAGCGCGATGTCTTGATCCAATAATTCATTTTTTAATTTATTTAGATTATCAATACCAATTCTTTTGAAATTATTTTCTAAAACAATATCTTTTTTACGATTTGAGGCAGCCATTTCTCTTTCACGATAATATTGATAATGATCTTTTGCTTTATCAGGCTTTATTTCTCCACGCTCAACAGCCGCTTCAATCTTCTTTTTTATTTGTTCCCATTTTAAACGCTTATTATCATTTTCTTTATCTGAAAACTGCCCCTGAGCATTTAAAGACGATATAAAAATAATTAAAATAATTTTATAGGTAATCTTCATCATAAAAAATACAATTTTTATTCAATATTAATTGGAAATTTTAAGCATTATTCCATCAGATGCAATAGATCCAAAAAACCCAAAACCTCCTTCAATACCCACTGAGCGTCCTTTCGTGGTTGGGTAGTTCAATAATGCATTCGAATATTCTTCAGATTCTCCAACAATAAAGTACTCAAAATAATTCTCATCCATCGATGTTAGTCTTATAAAATAATCTCTAACCGGGAAAGTCTCTTCTGTTTCATTACAAATCCAAGGATATACACTGCTGGGGTTTTGATCATCATCAGAAAAATCGATAATAAATGGATCAAAGTACCCTCCACACCAGCGACTAGATAAAGAATCCTCCCACCAGTTACCAGAAATAACTTCCCCTGTTAATAAACCTTTGAGTCCTGGTTGAGATGTCCAAAAAATATCAAACGGTTCATTAATTATTACAGTATCAACAGGAATACCCTGCTGTACTAAAGAATCTAAGGATGGTAAATGCGGCGTAGTTAATGCGCCTGAAACAGGATCATAACCAGGAGCATTAATGGTAAGCTCATAATGCATATTTGGCTGCGGGTCAAATGTACCTGTCGTATCAACATAAAAATTTATCTTGAAATTATTTGTATCATAAATTGTTGTATCCCATTCAATTGTGGTCCCATAAAATGTAAATGTAGTATCAAAATAAATAGTATCTACCAAGGTAATTTTATCAAGAAATGAAAATTCATGAACATTACCAACTTCATCTGAAATAATAACTGTAGCATCCTTAATTAGTGCGGCTGGTTCATATAAAGAATCAATGATCCAATATCCACTATCTTCATCCTCGCAATAACAATCCTCATCTCTACAATCGCACCACCCTAATGTATCTACACCAACAAAAATCTGCGAAATATCATCCAAGTCAGTTGTACTATATAAACCAACGTAACTAGACTGCAAAGAATCTAAA